>DAISVW010000292.1:0-3760 GCA_036826695.1 Aestuariivirga sp. | reverse complement strand
GGTCCAAATCCTTATAGGTCGAGATCGCATAGTTGGTGGGCACGAACACGTCCCAGCCGGTGGAGCCCGCCTGCAGCTTGGCCAGCATCTCCTCGTTGGAGCCGAACACCGCCACATTGATCTTGCCGCCTGTGTTCTTGGTGAAATTGTCCAGGTTCTCCTGCGCGAAATAGCTGGGCCAGGTCGTGAAGTTGAGCGTTCCGGAAAGTCCGGCATAGGCCTTGCGCGGCCGCAACCCGGGCATCGCGCCGCCGAGCACGGCGGTGGCGAGGCCAAGCCCCGTGACGCCCAGGAAATGCCGGCGGCTGACGCTGCCCTTCTGCTAGCGGCGGAGTTCATCGAGGAACTTCGAAACCGGCATATGGTCTGGTTGCTTGGTCATGGTCGTTCTCCCTTGCGGTTGTTATCAGTCATTGAGCAGGATGCGTTCCGCCTCGCGGCGCCAGCCAGCGGCGATGCTGTCGCCGATGTCATAGACGCCGTGATCGCGTTCGGTCTTGCGCGGCGCCATGACCAGGAACTGGCCCAGTTCGGCATGCGCCACCAGATATTCCGTATGCTCGCCGAGGAAAATGCGGTTCAGCACCTTGACCGGAAGCCTGGCCGAGAGTCCATCGGGAAGTTTCGCGGCATCGGCCGCAATGTCGATCAGCTCGGGGCGCACGCTCAGCACCTCGCCGGGGCGCTGGCCGGGAAAGAAATTGGTCTTGCCCACGAAATCCGCCACATAGCGGCTGCCCGGCCGGTCATAGAGTTCCCGCGGGCTTCCGGTCTGCACGATGCGGCCCTCACGCATGACGCAGACGCGATCCGACATCGAGAGCGCCTCCTCCTGGTCATGCGTCACCAGCAGGAAGGTGATGCCCACGTCGCGTTGCAGGTTCTGCAGTTCGATCTGCATGTCGCGGCGCAGCTTGCGGTCAAGGGCTGCCAGCGGCTCGTCGAGCAGCAGCACGGCGGGGCGGTTGATCAGCGCGCGGGCCAGCGCCACGCGCTGCTGCTGGCCGCCCGAAAGCTCGTGGGTGCGGCGGCCCCCGAAGCCCGAAAGCCGCACCATGGCCAGCGCCTCGTCAACCGCGCGGGCGATCCCGGCACGCTCCGGCCTGGGGCTCCGCTGGCGCAGCCCGTAGGACACATTGTCGGCAACCGACAGATGCGGAAACAGGGCATAGTGCTGGAACACCATGTTCACCGGGCGGCGGTAGGCAGGAACCCCCGTCACGTTCTCGCCGCGGATGAGCACGTCGCCACGCGTGGGCTGTTCGAAACCCGCCATCATGCGGAGCGAGGTGGTCTTGCCGCAGCCGGAAGGCCCGAGGATCGACAGGAACTCGCCAGCCCTGACCGCAAGATCATTGTCCGCCACGGCGACGACACCGCCGAAGCGCTTGCTGACCTTGCGGAATTCGATGACGCTCTGGTTTTCGCTCACGATCGGAGCCAAGTTCCGCCAGCCAACCGGGATTGTCAACCTGATGCGGGGGCCGGAGGGCCTCTGCCGATCCACCTTGCAATCTCCCGGCGTTTCCGCCATAAGCCCGCTCGCCGATAGGCACCCGGCTGGGGGCTGAACGGAAGGGTCATGTAAATGGCCAGGGGTGGAACCCCGTCTTCCAGTGTCTCCGCTCTTTCGTCTGACCGGTCTTTCGAGCCTTTCCTGCGGGTTCGAAAGAGGCTCTGCGCCGGATGCTGAAGGCCCGAAACGAAGCAAGCGAAAGGCACAAATCCCTATGGCTCTCTACGAGCACGTGTTCCTGACCCGTCAGGACGCTGCGCCCACACAGGTCGATGCCCTGACGGAGCAGTACAAGGCCCTGATCGCCGCCAATGGCGGCAAGGTGACCAAGAGCGAATACTGGGGGCTCAAGTCCCTCACCTTCCGGATCCGCAAGAACCGCAAGGCCCACTACACCCTGTTCAACATCGACGCCCCCTCCGCCGCCGTGCAGGAGATGGAGCGTCAGATGGCGATCTCGGAAGACGTCATCCGTTTCATGACGGTGCGCGTCGAGGCGCTGGAGGACGGCCCCTCGGCCCAGATGCGCCGCCGCGAGGAACGTGACCGCCGCGAAGACCGTGGCGAAGGCAGTGAGGAGAGCAACTGATGTCAGCCCCGCAAGCCCGCCGCCCCTTCTTCCGCCGCAAGAAGAGCTGCCCGTTCACTGGCGATAACGCGCCGAAGATCGACTACAAGGACGTCCGGCTCCTGCAGCGCTACATTTCCGAGCGCGGCAAGATCGTGCCGAGCCGCATCACCGCGGTGTGCGCCAAGAAGCAGCGCGAGCTGGCCCAGGCCATCAAGCGTTCCCGCTTCCTGGGCCTCCTGCCCTATGTGTTGAAGTAAGGAGGGCCGCATCATGGACGTCATTCTTCTGGAACGCGTCGCCAAGCTCGGCCACATGGGCGAGGTGGTGAAGGTCAAGCCAGGCTATGCCCGCAATTTCCTGCTCCGCCAGGGCAAGGCACTGCGCGCCACCGAAGCCAACAAGGCGAAGTTCGAGCGTGAACGCGCCGCCCTTGCGGCGCGCAACGCCGCGCGCCGCGCCGCCGCCGGCGCCGCGGCCAAGGCGCTCGAGGGCAAGTCCATCAACCTGATCCGCCAGGCGGGCGAATCCGGCCAGCTCAATGGCTCCGTCTCGCCGCGCGACATCGTCGATGCAGCAGCCGCCCAGGGCGTCAAGGTCGACCGTGGCCATGTTCAGCTGACGGCGCCGATCAAGACCATCGGCGTCTATCAGGTGGCCATCGCGCCGCACCCGGAGGTTGAGGTGTTGGTGACGCTCAATGTCGCCCGCTCGCCGGAGGAAGCCCAGGCCCAGGCCCGCGGCGAAGTCCTCACCGGCCCGGTCTCCGACCGCGCCGAGATCCGCGCCGCGGCGGAAGCCCTGTTCGAGGAAGCCCAGGCCGAGGCCGCGGCGGAAGCCAACGGCTGAGCCGGGGCAAACACTGAAATCGGCAGGCCGCCCCCACCGGGGCGGCCTTTTGCTTGTCCTCGTTAACCTACGCCAGCCATGCCCCTTGCATAACAGCCTGAGCCTACATTAAACTTTTGTTAATCATGAAGGCACCGGAATGCGCCGCGCCGGTCGTGGCGTCATTGGCAGGAGGGCTCGGCATGCAGGCATTACTTGATCGCGCCTTGAAGACGGTCTTGGCAAAAGGCACGCTCCGCGTGACTGGCCCGGATGGTGTTGTGCGACAGTATGGTGACGGCACCGGCAAGGCCGTCAACATCACGATCAGGACGCAAGCCGCGGCCGCGAAGATTGCCGCCGACGCCGATCTCTACCTCGGCGAATGCTATATGGACGGCTCGCTTGACGTGAGTGGCGGCTCTACCATTTATGACGCGCTCGCCCTGCTGCTGGACAATGCCCAGGTCTATCGCATGCCCAAGGCGGCCAAGGCTGCCTATGCCATGCGCAAGGCTCTGAAGCGGGTCGATCAGTACAACCCGGTTGGCAAGGCCAAGAACAACGTCGCCCACCATTATGACCTCTCAGGGGCACTCTACGATCTCTTCCTCGACCGTGACCGCCAGTATTCCTGCGCCTATTTCGAAACCGACGACGGCTCGCTAGAAGATGCGCAGTTGGCCAAGAAGCGCCATCTCGCCGCCAAGCTCAACATCAGGCCTGGCATGAAGGTACTGGACATCGGCTCCGGCTTGGGCGGGCGCGGTCTCTACATCGCCGAAATCTGCGGCGCCGAAGTCACCGGCGGCACGCTTTCGGAAGAGCAGCACAAGCTTTCGAACGAG
>DAISVW010000291.1:0-3770 GCA_036826695.1 Aestuariivirga sp. | reverse complement strand
TGAAATCTTCCTCGACCAGGTCCGCATGGACGACGCGATCAAGTGCTACGAAACGGCGCTGAAGATCAACCCCGATCGCCCCAACGCCAACTACAACATGGCGGAATTCTTTACCCTGTCCAAACGTTACGAGGAGGCCATTCCGTTCTTCGAGCGCTCGAAATTCGAGGATTACCGGGAGCGCACGCTGGAATGTCTTTACCGCATCGGCCGCCTGGAGACCTTCCGGGAAAAAATGCGCGAACTGATCCAGTCAGGCAAGAAATCCATCATGCTGGCCACGTTGTCCACGCACCATGCCATCAATTACGGGCTGGAGGAAGAATACAATTTCTGCAAGGACCCGATGCGTTTTGCCTGGCATACGCGCATCGACGAACTGGCAGCGCCGGATAGCCAGCTTCTGCAGGACTTGCTACGGGACATCACCCATACCGAAATCGCGGAACGGAAACAGGGACGCCTCTATTACGGCATCCAGTCCGCAGGCAACCTGCTCAAGCGTCCGGAACCTTCTTTCCAGAAACTGGCGGCACTGGTCAAACAGAAAATCATTGAATACAAGCAGCAGTACGCCGGCGAAGACTGCGAATTGATCCGGTCGTTTCCTGAGGACATCGAATTCAGCAGTTCGTGGTACCTCAAGATGAAGCAAGGCGGCCACCTCACCTCGCACATCCATGAAGAAGGCTGGATCAGCGGCTGCGTCTATCTGGTGCTGCCGAAGCAGAAAGTGGACATCACGGAAGGCGGCTTTGAATACGGTACGGATGGTGACGAGTATCCGCGGCAGCATGACAACTTCCCCTCACATATCGTGGTACAGGAAGTCGGCGATATCGTGCTGTTTCCCTCCTCGCTCTTCCACCGCACCATCCCGTTCAGTTCTGATGAAGAACGGGTCTGCGTGGCGTTCGACCTCAAGCCGGCCGCTTGAGGCACTGAAACAGAAACGGCCCGTCATTCCGGGCCGTTTTTGTTTCTTCCGTATCACGCTGCCGGCGGCTTCTGATGTCGCCTGGCTTCCATCGCCCTCGCCTGCAGGGCCTCTTCGAGCGTCACTCTGCCGGCTTCATCGCCGTTCAAATCAACGCGCACGGCATCCTCAACCACACTCGCCCAGTAACGGGTGCCCCAGCACCAGGTCTTGATGGCTTCGCGCAAGGATTTTTTGCTCAGGCCCAATTGTTCCGACTGCTCCAGCAAATCCTTGTGCACGCCGATCTTCATCGGCAACTTGGGGGCAGGGTTTTTCGGAAAGGCCTTGGGAAAGTGTTTCTGCAATTGGCCGATGATCAGCACCACAGGATCGACCGGAGCAGACTGCTTCTTTGGGGCTGCCGGTTTTTTTCTGGGTTGCTTTTCGGCCTTGGCCTGAGCGGCCAACTGCTGCTTGAGCGGTGCAAGTTGTTCAAAGCCCATGATGTTCGGATTGTTGAATGAATCAGTCCGGATTGTAACGCTCAGTCAATGCCTATGTCTCGCTTGCGGAAAAATTAAGCTCCACTTTGTTGCCTGCAGGGTCTCTGAGCACCAGTTGTTGTTGCCCCGTCAATGGCACGGCCGCCCTCTCGAATGGAATCCCGGCTTCTTTCAGCCGCTGCTCGAACCCAGCACAGCCTTCGCATAAGAACGCCAGATGATCGATCGTTGTGATCATCCCGGTTGCCCGATTTTCATCAGCCGAGGCTTCGATCAGATGGACAATGTCTCGGCCACCGCAATACAACCAGTAGCCGAAGCGGTTGAACGGCGGCCGCGGCCCCGGCTCCAGACCGACCACTGCGGTATAGAAAACATAGAGCTCGTCCAGCAACGGCCGTGAAGCACGCAGATTGATATGGGCAAAGCCTGTCGTTCTCATTTTGTCCCGCTCACAATCGTAGTTGCATGCCGTCTATCCCGCGGAGAGAAAGCGAGACACCGCCTAGCCGCCCTGCTCCGAACGCCTGACCGGAATCCGCCAGAGAAAATAACTCAGGATCATCGCCAGCAGCGCCAGCGCGCATTTCACCCAGACCGCCTCGACGATTGCAATGGAGCTGCCGAATGACAAGGCCGTCAGCACATAGGCCCAGACCTTGACCCCGGGCGCCATGCTGCGATGCTCGTACCAATCACGGATCATCGGACCAGTCAGATGATGCGCCATCAGCCAGCGATGCCAACGCGCCGAGCCTCGCGCAAAACAGGCCGCCGCGAGCAGCACGAACGGCGTGGTCGGCAATAGCGGGAGAAACAGTCCGACCGCGCCCAGCAGTAGGGCGATGGTTCCGCCTGCGAGATACAACCGCCGGAGGAGGAGGGAATCATGTAGATTCAATTGGCTCATGACAGTCGCAGAGTAGTCCAGGCTGACATCTTCAGGCAATGCAAATGAAACAGCCGGCATGGATGGCATGCCGGCCGGCCTGGTCTCGAGGTCCACGATCGGTGATCGAGGCGCCTAAATGTTATTGACCTCGATCGTCTCGATCACATACTGGCGTCGGGTGGCTGCCCCGAAAAAATCGGCAAAACGTTTTGCCAGCTCGTAGATGGTGTAGGCCGCCACTTCGGAGCGGCGCTCGTCACGGACAATATAGAGTGTCATCGCTCTCTCCTTTTCATAAGAAAGATTAAGTTAATCTGATAACGGCATGAAAAGGATAATCTTTATCCATAACTGGTCGAGGTGTGAATATTTTGTTGGCGGCGCGCGCGACTCGGCGCGCCTGCCTGTAGCTGATTGGGCCGCATGAACGGGCCGAAAGATTACTTCACCAGCTTGAGCGAAGGCTTTTTGGGGGGAGGGGGCTGGTCGGGCGGCGAATCAGGCGCACTTTGCGGATCTTCAGACACAAGCTCTGGCTCAAAAAACATGCCTTGCCCGTTTTCGCGGGCAAAGATTCCGCGTACAGCAGTGATCGGCACATAGATATCACTGGCAACCCCGCCGAACCTGGCCGAAAAAGTCACTGCATCGTTACCGATCAGCAAATCCTTGGTGGCGGAGTAATTGATGTTAAGCACGATCTCGCCGTCTTTGACATAAGCCGGTGGCACCCGCGTGTGACCATCGACAGCGACCACCAGATGCGGCGTATAGCCGCTGTCCACGCACCATTCATACATGGCGCGCAACATGTAAGGTTTGGTGGAAACCGCGGATACGCTCAACGGCGCATTGCCTATTCAGAAGGCGTCATTGCTTCGATATAAGCCGGACGGGAGAAAATGCGCTCTGCGTACTTCAACAGCGGCGCCGCCTGTTTGGGCAATTCGATGCCGTAATGTCCAAGGCGCCAGAGCAACGGGGCGATAGCTACATCCAGCATCGAGAACTCGTCCCCGAGCATGTATTCCTGCTTGTTGAAAATAGGGGCGATCTGCACCAGATTGTCACGCACAATGGCGCGCGCCTTCTCGGCCAGTTTGGCATTGCCGGACTCGATGTCTGCGATATGGTCGAACAGCTGGTCTTCGAAATTGTGCAGGAACAGACGGGCGCGAGCGCGCATCACCGGATCCGCAGGCATCAACTGAGGATGTGGGAACCGCTCGTCGATGTATTCGTTGATGATGTTGGCCTCGTAGAGCACAAGATCTCGCTCGACCAGTACCGGCACCCGATTGTAGGGATTGATTACCGCCAGATCTTCCGGCTTGTTGCCGAGGTCGACATCGATGACCTGAAAATCCATGCCTTTCTCGAAAAGGACGATGCGGCAACGTTGGCTGTAGGGGCAAGTCGTGCCCGAATATAGTGTCATCATAGTTCTATAACCTCA
>DAISVW010000290.1:0-3780 GCA_036826695.1 Aestuariivirga sp. | reverse complement strand
TGGGCTATTCAGTGGGGAAGGCCAGCACTTTCCGCGCAAAAGCAGCTTCTAATTCCAGCGTTGAAAGTTCTGCGAAACAACCAAGGGTTTATCGCCTTGGAGAGCTTCGGCAAGCCGGAATTCCGGTGCAGGTCGGGTGTAAATCGTGCGGACAGCAAGGGTTCTACGACCCGAATTGCTTCTCCGCGCCGGACAACACGACGCTTGAGTTCCTGGCTGCCAACCTCGTGTGCCGACGCTGCCGTCCAACCAACCGGGGACTGCAGCGGCCCGTCTGGATGCGTCCTGACCGCAGCAGTCTTGACGGCGAGGTGAGCCCTGCCACGGTTGATCTGGCGCGCCAGCTCGTCGTAACGGCCAGCTCATGTTCCGATCAGGTGGACACCTCCGGAAAGGCGCTGATTTCGGCTTTGTGATGGTTCCAGCCTGAGCCAGCGCAGTTCTGGGCGGTTTTCCGGCTAGATAATTTGTCGGTCTATTGCGACCTGAACAGGGTCGTTTCGCTTGTCTTCACGTCATGCAGGCAGAGTCCGGGTGTCAAGGAACACCCATCGTTTCATGTTGAACGCCATATTGGCGAGTGTGATGGTCGCTTCGGCGCGGGCAATGCCGATGGTGCGCACTACGAGGCCCATCCGGCTTTTGAGTTCGGCAAAGACATGCTCAACATGGCAGCGTATCTTCGATTTCTTCGCATTGGCCTGTGCCGCCGCCCGGCTCATCGGCCGGCCTGCGGGCTTCTTGCGATGGATGCGGCTCGTTCTGCTGATCCCCTCGAGGTAGTCCTCGTTCTTGACTGAGCGATAGGCTGTATCCGCCCAGACATCCGAAGCCGTGTTTTGGAGATCAATCAGCCCCTCGCGCAGGCGCGCACCATCATGGGCTGCCGCATCCGTGACCTTTGATGTGCGGATGAAGCCAAAGCGCCGATCAATGCCGATGTGATCCTTGTAGCCAAAGACCGGAATGGAGATCGCGGGCGGTGTCTTACCATCCGGTCCCGGCGCAGGGGCTTTACCCTGCTTCACGGTCCATCTTGCATGGGTGTCCTTCTGTCGGGCCTTGTTCGGCTCATCCGGCCAGATCTCGTCTGCGCTCTTGCCAGCCTTGATCGCATCCTTCTCGTCATCATTGTTGCGCTGCTTTGGCGCAGCAATCAGGCTGGCGTCGACAATCTGCCCGCCCATCGGGAGATAGCCTGCCTTCGTGATCGCCTCGTTGAGCCGGGAGAAGAGCTTATCCAGAACCTTGGCCTTGATCAGTGCCTCGCGGAAATCCCAGAGCGTATTGACGTCCGGAACCCTATCGCCGGGACCGAGCCTGCAGAACCGCATCCAACTCAGCCTGTCGCGGACCATATAGGCCGTCCGCTCCAGCGACAGACCGTGCAGCGATTGCAGCACCAGCATCCTGAACTTCAGCACCGGACAAAACGGTGGGCGTCCCAGCCGAGATGGGCCTGCCTGACGCAACGCACGCAAAAGGATGGGGCGAAAGACCTCAAAATCGACCGTCGCCGAGAGCTTCTCCAGCGGATCGCCCTCCGCTGACAGTTCTGCAAGCCGGTTCTCAATGTCCCAGAAGCCCTTCTGACCCGCCATCATTCCCTCCCGACCGCGCCAGGCAAGAGTGAATCAGAAAACCGCAGAACCCGCTACTTTCCGGAGGTGTCCAGGTGTCGGCGATCTGGAAGGAGCTGTCGTCGACTGCTCGAGAATAGGGCTTTCTCGAGTCCAACGATGCTGTTTTGCCTTCGAATCTGCCATTTATGGGTGGCCAATTAACAAGCGAAGTGCATCCCGGAAAACAGTCGTAACTACTCCGAGAACCAATCCGCATAAAATAGTCTCGTAGGCTAAAGATGTATAGCGGCTCAACGTGAACTTGACGAGTGAATGTAGTCTTTTGCCTCGTCGATCAACCAGGACAGCAGCGCGGCCTTACGTCGATCCTGCGCGACCGGCATCCGCGACATCAAGACGTAGCCAAAGCTGTTTGGCTTGAAGCCGAAGGGGGCCACAAGACGCTTCGATCGAATGGCATCGATCACGAGTGGCTCTGGGCCGATCGCCACGCCAAGCCCTGCGGTGGCGGCCTCTAGGCTCAGGTAGAAATGCTCGAAGGTTTGGCTCGGCACAGCCGGCAAGCTGCGGCGGGCATCAGCGGCCCACCGATCCCAGGCGTCCAGCCTTGTCGCGGAATGGATGCGCGGAAGATTGAGAAGCGCATCTCCCGGAAAGCGCGCTGCCAGTTGCGGCGTGCAAACCGGGCCGACGCGCTCCTTGAGAATCGTCTCGGCATGGATATCCGGAGGGATCTGAAAGTCGCTGCGACGAATCGCGCAATCGATCCGCGCTTGTTCGAGGCTGACCGGGCCGCCTGCGGCCAAGACACGGATGATGACCTCCGGATACCGCGCCTGAAAGGCTGGCAGACGCGGAATAAGCCATCTTTGGGTGAGCGTCGGCTCGCAGGAGACGATCAGCGGGTCGGGTAAACCGGCACGCAGCTCTGCAACCGTTTCCGTGATCTGCCGGAAGGCTGGACGAGTGGCGTCGAGAAGGCGCCTGCCGGCGTCAGTGAGGAACACGGCCCGATTTCGCCGCTCGAAAAGAGGAACGCCGATCTCATCCTCCAGCGCACGAATCTGGCGACTGATGGCGCTGTGCGTGACGTGCAATTCGTCACCGGCTTTCCCGAAATGGCCAAGGCGGGCTGCCGCTTCGAAGGCACGCAGGGCAGAGAGGGATGGCAGGCGATCAGGCATGATCGGTGATCCATATGCACAGATCTCTGTCAGAAATCGTCGTTTTTCGACGATGACAAGCGCTGGCATCATCAAATTGAGAAAAGGGTAGTGCCCATGAAAATTGGAATAATCGCTGACGACCTGACAAGCGCGACCGACGGAGCGGCGCCGTTCGTTGCCAGCGGGCATGCATGCGACGTCTGCCTTGATGCCCGCTTGGCGCCGGCCGAGATCGCCGACGTCGTCGCGATCGACAAGGACAGCCGGTCGCGAACGCGCGAGGAGGCTGTTCTGCGCGCGCAGGCCGCGACACGACAGCTCGCGCAGGCCCACCTTCTTTTTCACACCGTTGATTCTACCATCCGCGGCCATCTGGAGTCCGAAATCCTCGCGACGCTCCATGCCTCAGGCCGCAAGGCGGCCCTTCTGGCGCCGGCCTTTCCTGAAGCGGGCCGGACGACAATCGACGGCATGCAATGGCTCCATGGCGAAGCATTGAGCCATACAGCCTATGCCCGTGATCCTATCCATCCCGTGACGGAGCATCGGCTACGGTATCATTTCAGGTCCGTAAACGACAGCGCCATCCGCCATTTGTCGCTCGCCGAAGTTCGATCGCTGGCGCCCAACGGACATTTATTGTCCAATGAGGAGCTGATCATCGCTGATGCAGAGCAACAGGCGGATCTCGACCAGCTTGTCGCGAGCATCGCCAATCCGCGGGAGATTCTTTTCTGCGGCTCGCCCGGCATGGCGAAATCGCTCGCGGCGCGATTCCAAGGTGCCGGCGTTCGCCCGCTGGCGATTTCGCCGGCCTTCAGCTTGCTGACCGTCCTTGGGAGCGCGAACGAGATCAGTCTTGCACAAAAGCACCGGCTGATCGCAATGGAACGTACAACTGAGATCTTGATCGACGCTCGGCTCGCCTCTTCGTCGCCGTTCATGGCCATGCGCGCGGCCATAGACCGGGCACGGCTTAATGCTACCGGCATGACATCCTTGGTGATTGGGACAGGCTTTGTCGAGAGAAC
>DAISVW010000289.1:0-3788 GCA_036826695.1 Aestuariivirga sp. | reverse complement strand
CGCGGTCGGGATCCGGTTTCGACAATTTGACGGCAGAAATGAATCTGTATGCTGAGTTCCTGCAGGTGATCCGCGGGGCGGTGATGGAAGTCGCCGCCACGGAGGGCGTTGCCGTGCCGCCCGATCTTTCGCGGGTCACGGCGGAGCCGCCGCGCGAGCAGGCGCATGGCGATATCGCCACCAATGCCGCGATGGTCACCAACAAGTCGTTCGGCCAGCCGCCGCGGGCGCTCGCGGAGAAGATTGCCGACAGGCTCCGGCGCCATGGCGATGTCGCCGAAGCCACGGTCGCGGGGCCAGGCTTCATCAATCTCAGGCTCAGGCTTCATGTGTGGCCGCGGGTTCTATCCGCGGTGCTGGAGCAGGGCGAGCGCTTCGGCCGGTCGGCGCTCGGCGCCGGACGGAAAGCCAATGTCGAATACGTCTCCGCCAACCCGACCGGGCCGCTGCATGTCGGCCATGTGCGGGGCGCGGTGTTTGGCGATGCGCTGGCGCAGCTTCTCACCGAAGCCGGATACGAGGTGACGCGCGAATACTACATCAACGATGCGGGCGCGCAGGTGGATGTGCTGGCCCGGTCCGCCTATCTCCGCTACCGCGAGGCGCTGGGCGAGGACATCGGCGACATTCCCTCAGGCCTCTACCCGGGCGATTATCTGAAGCCGGTGGGCGAAGCGCTGGCGCGGGAATATGGCGGGAGCCTCAGGGACAAGCCCGAGAGCGCCTGGCTGCCGGTCGTCCGCGGCATGACGATGGACATGATGATGGTGTTGATCCGCGACGATCTCGCCGCGCTCAACATCCGCCAGGAAGTGTTCTTTTCCGAGAAGTCGCTGCATGAGTCGGGCGAGGTCGCGGAAGCCATTGCCGACCTCAGGGCGAAGGGTCATGTCTACCAGGGCAGCTTGCCGCCGCCCAAGGGCGAGGTGCCCGAGGATTGGGAAGACCGCGAGCAGACCCTGTTCAGGGCGACATCGTTCGGCGATGACAGCGACCGGCCGCTGCTCAAGTCGGACGGAAGCTATACCTATTTTGCCTCGGACGTCGCCTACAGCCGCAACAAGATATCTCGCGGCTACAAGGAGCTGATCTATGTTCTGGGCGCCGATCACGGCGGCTATGTCAAGCGGCTCCAGGCGATTGCCGCGGCGCTGGCGGGCGAGGGAAGTGTCGACGTCATCGTCAGGCTCTGCCAGCTGGTGAAGCTCTTCCGGGCGGGTCAGCCGGTCCGGATGTCGAAGCGGGCCGGTGAGTTCGTGACGCTACGTGAGGTTGTGGACGAGGTGGGGCCGGACGTCGTCCGCTTCATGATGCTGTTCCGCAAGAACGAGGCGCCGCTGGATTTCGACTTCGCAAAGGTCACCGAACAGTCCAAGGACAATCCGGTGTTCTATGTGCAGTACGCGCATGCGCGCACCTGTTCGGTGATCCGCAATGCCGCTGAGGAAGGCCTGGCGTGGACCGGCAAACCGGACCTCAGCCTGCTGACCGATGAGGCGGAACTGGCCCTGATCCGGCGGATGGCCGAGTACCCGCGGCTCATGGAGGCCGCGGCGATGGCCCATGAGCCTCACCGGATCGCCTTTTATCTATATGATCTTGCAGCAGATTTTCACGCTCTGTGGAACCGGGGCAAGGACTCGCCACAGTTGCGCTTCATTCTCAAAGAAAAACTTGAACTCACCCACGCACGTGTCGCATTGTTGCGCGCAATCAGATATGTATTGGCCAACGGGCTTCGGACGCTTGGGGTGAGACCGGCCGAAGAGATGTAGGGGCGTCAAGGTTAGTTTGATGGATCAGGACTCTAGCAACGGCGCATCGCCCGACAAGCGGAACTGGCGGGAAAGGCTGGGCATTGGCACGCGTGAACTGCCCAAGCTTTCCGAAGAATTCCGGGAGGGTGGTGTGCCGCCGCGCGAGGCCGCGCCGCGGGCCGCACAGCCTGTTGTCAAGCCCGCTCCCATGGCGCCGCGACTGCCCCGGAAACCTGCCGAACCGGTTGCGGCTTCCGACCGGGCACCTCCCCCGGCGGCTGCCGACCGGCCGGCTCCCGCTGCGGCTCCGTCACGCGCCATCCCCAAGGCTCCCGACAAGGCGGCGCAGGACTCTCTGGCAGAAAAGCTCAGGGCGCAGCGGGCCGCCGCGGAGCGGCTAGCCGAGCAGCGTGTGCAGGCAGCGCGGCAGAGAGCCGACGCCAAGGCTCCCCCTCCGGCCGCCGCACGTCCTTTGCCGCCGCTTGGCGCGGCAACACGTCAGCCGGGGTCGCCCTCTCAGGACCCGCGTCCGAGGTTCACGTTTGCCGATGAAAACAGGAGTGGCGGAGACACTGGAGGAAAGTCGAGACAGGCGCCGCTGGTGCCGCCGCGCCAGGCGCTGGGCGGAGAGCGCGGGCAGCCGCCGTTCTTGCGCCCGTCGGCCGCCGGAAGCGGTGCCGCACGCGAAGTTCCGCCCTACCGGTCTGGCGAGCCTGGTCTTGGCAGCGGTCCGCGTCTCAAGGCGCCGGTTCGGCCGTCCGCGGGTCCTGGCACCGATTCAAGCGGATACGGCGCCAACCGTCTGCCGCCGCGCCGTCCGCCCGCCACAGACCTCTACGCGCGCCGTCCAGAGCCCCGGGACTTCGCAAGAATCGACGAGACTGACCGTGCCGCCGCGCGGCCCGGACGTTCGGCAGCCCCGGGCTTGGCCCCCGCGCGTGAAGAATTCGATGACCTGTTCGAAGACGATGCTCCACCGCGGCGCAGTGCCGCGACGCGGGAGTACCCGTCAGGCTATGAAGACGAGGGCGAGGTTTTTGCCGATGAACAGCGGCGGTCGAGCGGCCCCTGGCTTCTGCTGCTGGCGTTGCTGATGGCGGCGATCGGCCTTGGGGCGCTTTTCTGGTTGTACAGCGACAGCCTGCGCGGCTTGAGCGGCGCCGGCGGCTCCGTACAGCCGGCGGATACGGTTCCTGTCGTCAAGGCGCCAGAGGAGCCCGCGAAGGTCGAACCCGAGGCAGCGCCGGCGACCGAGGCCGAGGCTCCTGCCCAGCAGAAAAAGCAGATCTATGATCGGATCGTCGGCGACCAGGAGGTTCCGGGCGATGCGGCCATGCAGCCGACCGAGGAACTTCCGGTGCCGCCCGAGCAGGTTCAGCCGGTGGGACAGGTGCCAGAGGCCCAGCCGCTCGCGCCGGCAACCCAGATCCCGGCCCCAGACGCCCTGGATCAGTCGACGACAGGACAGGGATTGCCCGAACTGGATCAGCCGCCGCCTCTGCCACCGCCACCGCCGGATCCATCGGGGCAGCAGGGCAGCCTGCAACAACCGCCCGCGGCCCAGGTAGCGGCAGCGTCGGCGCCTCCCGAGCAAGGGTCCACGGCGGCGCCGCGCGCCGCGGCGGGCTCCCCGCCCCAGGGAACAGCCACCGACGGGGCGGCACTCATTACCGGGACAGCGGCTGCCGTTGACAATGCTGCCTCGCAGCCCAAGAAACCGGAACAGCCAGCTGCCGAGTCCGCCGAAACTGTGCAAGCCCCGCCGCCGAAGAAGAAGACGGCCGCAGCCAAGAAGAAGGTGAAGCAGGAGAACCCCGACAATCTGGGATCCGAGCCAGTGGTGCTGGTTCCGCCCTCGCAGGCACCCGCCGCGCAGGAGCAGTTCACAGCGAGCGCGCCCCCGGTTGAGGCGGCCCCGCAGCCTGCCCCGCCAAAGAGAAAAACGATCTTCAACATTTTTGATCGCAACGGGTCTGCCAGCCCGGCGCAAAACGATCAGGTCGCGTCACTGGAACAGCCCGCGCCGCGCAC
>DAISVW010000288.1:0-3808 GCA_036826695.1 Aestuariivirga sp. | reverse complement strand
CTTCTCCGGCAGCTGTCATTCTCATGGTTCGACGTTGGAGTATTGGCTGGGGCGGGAGGGATCGAACCTCCGAATGGCGGAATCAAAATCCGCTGCCTTACCGCTTGGCGACGCCCCAGCAACGGCCAACCCCTATAGCCAGCCGAACAATGCTTGCCTAGCCGGAAAACGGGGGCTATAAGCCCGCCGGTTCATTGGCGGAGTGTAGCGCAGTCTGGTAGCGCACCTGCTTCGGGAGCAGGGGGTCGGAGGTTCGAATCCTCTCACTCCGACCAAGCCAGCGGCAGACTTGCAAA
This sequence comes from Aestuariivirga sp., assembly GCA_036826695.1. Lineage (GTDB taxonomy): Bacteria > Pseudomonadota > Alphaproteobacteria > Rhizobiales > Aestuariivirgaceae > Aestuariivirga. Next base: position 3,512 of record DAISVW010000288.1, on the reverse strand, counting down.
GGCCTCACCATTGCATGTTCACGAATTCGGGCGAACCAACCAGATTGGCGCCGCCGTTCACGAAGTAGCGCAGGTTGACCTTGCTGCGCAGCGCATACATGACGAGCCAGCTCAGAACCTCGACGCGCAGCTTCTCGCCCGCCTCGACGCATTCGATGTAGTCGACCCCGTCGCGGCGGCGCGACACGATGATCGCCTTGATCTCGCTTGGCTTCATCCAGCCGGGAATGTTCTCGTCCGCCAGCCACTGGCAGCGGAAGCTCTTGCACGGATCCTGCGGGTGATTGCCGTAGATCGAGCATTTTCCTTCGGTCAGGTAATAGCAGGGGCGGCCTTTCCAGAACGGGCGGCCATAGGCCTGGCCGCTCAGCCAGCCCTCGCAGCAGGCGCCGCAAGTGCCACAGCTGCGCTTGGGCAGAACTGGTGCAGTTTCCATATCGCGCGTCTCGTGTTTCGGTTTGTCGGCAAATCATAAACCAGAGATTGCACCATGAAAATCCATCTGTCCAGCGCGCTCATCGGCCAGGTCTTCTCATGACCGGGCTTACCTTCGACCGTGACTTCACCGTGACGCCCGGCGAAGTGGAAGAGCTGTCGCCGCTGGTACGCCGGGTGGTGGCGGGCAATGCGGGGCCCTATACGTTCAAGGGCACTTCGACCTTCATCGTCGGGCGCGGGCAGGTGGCGGTGATCGATCCGGGCCCCGATGACCCAGCCCATCTCGGCCGTCTCCTTCATGCGCTGCGCGGCGAGACCGTGAGGCATATCCTGGTGACGCATTCGCATGCAGATCATTCGCCGCTGGCCAGAGCCCTGCAGCAGGCAACCGGTGCCCGAACCCACGGCCATGGCCAGATAACGGCTCCCGACGGCGCGGTGGGGCTCAGGCTCGATGCCTCGATCGATCATGACTTCAAGCCGGATGTCAGGCTCGGCGAGGGCGACAGGCTCACCGGCCCCGGCTGGACGCTGGAAGCCCTGTTCACGCCCGGCCACATGTCCAACCATCTGTGCTTTGCGCTCAGGGAGGAACAGGCGCTGTTCAGCGGCGACCATGTGATGTCCTGGGCGACCAGCGTGATCGCCCCGCCGGACGGCGACATGGGGCAGTATTTCACCTCGCTCGAGAAGCTGCTCACCCGCGACGATGCCGTCTATCACCCCGGCCATGGCCCGTCGCGGCAGGAGCCTCTTTCACTGGTCAGGGGCTACCTCGCCCACCGCCGCATGCGTGAGGCGGAGGTACTGGCCAGCGTCAAACAGGGCGCGCGCTCTGCGGGCGAGGTGGTGGCGGCGGTCTACAAGGGGCTGGACCCGGCGCTTTTCGGTGCGGCGGCCCTCTCCGCCGCCGCCCATCTCGAACATCTGGTGGCGCGGGGCAAACTGCGCCTCCGCGACGGCGTCTACGAGGCAGTGCCGGGAAAACGGTAGTCGCGGAACCGTTCCCTGAGTTCGAGCTTGGAGATCTTGCCGGTTGCGGTGTGCGGAATCTCATCGACGAAGGCAACGTCATCCGGCATCCACCATTTGGCGATCTTGCCGTCGAGATGGGCGAATATCTCCGCGGCCGAGACCTGCGCCCCGGCCTTGCGCACGATGATCAGCAGCGGCCGCTCACTCCATTTGGGATGCGGGAGGCCGATCGCCGCTGCTTCCTGCACGCCCTCGCAGGCCAGCGCGATGTTCTCGAGCTCGATCGAGGAAATCCACTCGCCGCCGGACTTGATCACGTCCTTCGAGCGGTCGGTGATCTGCATGAAGCCCCATTCGTCGATGGTGGCCACGTCGCCAGTGTCGAACCAGCCTTCAGCGTCGAAGGCGGCAAGCCCCTCGCCCCTGAAATAGCTGCGCGCGACAGCCGGCCCCTTGACCTTGAGCCGCCCGAAAGTGCGGCCGTCATGGGGAAGCGTGTTGCCCGCGTCGTCGGTGATCTTCATGTCCACCATGAAGGGCGGGCGGCCCTGTTTCAGTTTCAGCGGCCACCACTCCGCGTCGGCAATGCCTGTTGGCCGGTTGGCGAGCGAACCGATCGGGCTCATCTCGGTCATGCCCCAGGCATGGATGACATCGGTGTCGTAATGCTCGACAAAGGCCCGCATGATGGCTTCCGGGCAGGCCGAGCCGCCGATCACCACGCGTTCCAGATGCGGCAGGCGCAGCTGCGGGTTCTTCTCGAGATGGGCGAGCAGCATCAGCCACACGGTGGGCACGGCGGCCGCGAAGCTCACCTGGCCAACGTCCAGCATTTCATAAAGCGACGGCCCGTCGAGCTTCGCCCCCGGCATGACCAGCGCAGCCCCCGACAGCGGCGCCGAGAAGGCCAGTGACCACGTGTTGGCGTGGAACATCGGCACCACCGGCATCACCCGGTCCCGGGCCGACAGCGCCATCGTGTCGCCCAGCGCACACATCAGCCCATGCAGAACATTGGAGCGGTGCGAGTAGAGCACGCCCTTGGGATTTCCGGTGGTCCCGCTGGTATAGCAAAGGCCGCAGGCGGTGTTCTCGTCGAAGGACGGCCAGGCGAAGCCGGGATCGCCCGCGGCCAGCAGGGTTTCATAGCAGATGGGGTTCCTGAGCGTGGTGGCCGGCGGCATGTGGGCTTCGTCGGTCATGAGGATGAAGCCTTTGACGCGCGGCAGCCGCTCCTGCAGCGCTTCCAGCAGCGGCACGAAGGTGAGATCGGTGAATATCCACTGATCCTCGGCATGGTTGATGATATAGGCCAACTGCTCGGTGAACAGGCGCGGGTTGAGCGTGTGGACGATGGCGCCGAGCCCCATCAGCCCGTACCAGATTTCAAGATGCCGCCAGCTGTTCCACGCCATGGTGGCGATGACCGCGCCCAGCCGCAGCCCCAGCCGCTGCTCCGCCGCCGAGGCCAGCGCCCGGGCGCGGCGGTTCAGCGTCGCGTAGTCCGTGCGGTGCAGCGGGCCTTCGATGGAGCGTGAGACAATCGCGGTCCGCCCATGCCAGCGCGCCGCGTGATCGAGCACCTGGTGAACCAGCAGCGGAAAATCCTGCATCAGCCCGCGCATGTTCCCTTCAGCTCCGAGGGTCGATCGGGGTGATGGCGCCAAGGCCCAGCACCTCCTCGATGAAACGCGCCCCGGCGAACAGCCGCGCCTCGCCGCGGCCGGGCGCCACCACTTGCAGTCCAACCGGCAGGCCGGTCCGGGTGAAGCCGCAGGGAATCGAGACAGCCGGCGAGCAAGTGAGCGTGACCGCGTGTACGATCATCAGCCAGTCGACATAGGAGGAGAACTGCACGCCGTCGCATTCCGTCACGTAGCGCTGTTCGGCCGGAAACGGCGGCACGATGGTGGTGGGGCAAAGGAGAAGATCATAGGTCTCGAAGAACGCCCGCATGCGGCGGAACATGGCGCCGCGCTGGGCCGCGGCGCGGGCGATCTCGGCGCCGGTCAGGGCAAGACCACGCTCGATGTTCCACACCACTTCGGGTTTGAGGAGATCGCGGTGCTGGTCAAGCAGCGGCTTCCTATTGGCATAGG
>DAISVW010000287.1:0-3810 GCA_036826695.1 Aestuariivirga sp. | reverse complement strand
GCTGTTTCAGTGCTCATAGAGCTCATCGCCACAAACTGACCGCCTGACATGCCTGCAAAGATCGAAACCCGCGACGGCTACGCCCCCCAGAAGCCTGAAACTCTAGCTGCTTATCTCTCGGCCATCGGCCCCGTCTGCCGGAAACTTGGCGGAGAACCCGGTGCGTGGAGCATCGCCGAGGTGGGCGATGGCAACCTCAACCTCGTCTTCATCGTGAAGGGCCCTCGCGGTGGCGTTGCCGTGAAGCAGGCGCTGCCCTATGTGCGCCTCGTAGGGGAAAGCTGGCCGCTGCCGCTGTCGCGCGCGCATTACGAGCACATGGCGCTCTCCGAACAGGCGCGGCTCACCGGACGGCTGGTGCCCGAAATCCTCCACTATGACGAGCGCCAGGCCCTGATCGTCATGGAACTGCTCGAGCCGCACATCATCATGCGGCGCGGCATGATCGCGGGGACTTATTACCCGAAATTCGCGCAGGATATCTCGACCTTCATGGCGCGCACGCTCTATTTCACTTCGGACCTCGCGCTCACGGCAGACAAGAAGAAGGCGATGATCGCCGCTTTCGCCGGCAACACCGCGCTGTGCAAGATCACCGAGGATCTGATCTTCACCGATCCCTATCGCGTCGCGGAACTGAACCGCTGGACCTCGCCGCAGCTTGACCCCTATGCCGCGCGATGGCGGGAAGACGGAGACCTCAAGGTGGCGGTCTCCCGCCGCAAGCTCAAGTTCATGTCTTCGGCGGAGGCCATGCTACATGGCGAGCTTCACACCGGCTCCGTGATGCTGACGCCGGAAGACACCCGCATCATCGATCCGGAGTTCGCGTTCATGGGCCCCATGGGCTTTGATATCGGCGCCGTTACCGCCAATTTCCTTCTAAATTATTTTTCGCAGGACGGGCATGAGAAGGCACCGGGAGATCGAGAGTCTTACCGCCAGTGGGTGCTCGCGACGCTGGAGCAGATCTGGGCGCTGTTCCGCGAGAAGTTCCTCACGCTCTGGCGCGAGAACCCAACGGGGGATGCCTATCCGGCCGTTTTGTTCCAGGGGGCGCAGGGCGAACGCCGGCTTGAAGCAGAGCGGCAGTCCTATATGGACCGGCTTTGGGCGGACACGGTGGGCTTTGCAGCCGCGAAGATGATTCGCCGTATTCTGGGGCTTGCCCACAACATCGACCTCGAGTGGATCGAGGACAAGGATCGCCGCGCCATCTGCGAAGCCCGCGCGCTGATGCTGGCGCGCGATATGATGGTGAACACGGCGTCCTACCCAACGGTCTTGGCCGTGACCGAGGCGGCGCGCCGCGTCCGCCGCGAGATGAAGAGCTACTGACTCCGGACGCGATCCGGGAAGGCCCTTGCGATGGCTTCCCGGTTGGCCGCGACGACGCCGCGTTCGGTGATGAGGCCCGTCACGTAGCGGGCTGGCGTCACGTCGAAGGCGTAGTTGGCGACCCTGGAGCCCTTCGGCACGATCTCCACCGTCTCGATCCGCCCGTCGGCAGTGCGGCCCGTCATGTGTGAGACCTCGTGCCCGCCACGCTCCTCGATGGGAATTTCCCTGATACCGTCCATCACCGTGAAGTCGAAGGTGGGAGAGGGCAGCGCCACATAGAAGGGCACGCCATTGTCATGCGCGGCGAGCGCTTTCAGATAGGTGCCGATCTTGTTGCACACATCGCCTTGCGCCGTGGTGCGGTCCGTGCCGGTAATCGCCATGTCGACGAGGCCATGCTGCATCAGGTGCCCGCCCGTGTTGTCGGGGATGACCGTATGGGGCACACCATGGTGGAGAAGCTCCCAGGAGGTGAGCGAGGCGCCCTGGTTGCGCGGCCTCGTCTCGTCGACCCACACATGAACCGGAAGCCCCGCGTCATGCGCCGCATAGATTGGAGCCGTCGCCGTGCCCCAGTCGACGGTGGCCAGCCAGCCGGCATTGCAATGGGTCAGGATGTTGATCGTCTCGCCCGGGCGCTTTCGCGCCGCGATCTCCCGGATGATCGCAAAGCCATGGCGCCCGATCGCCTGGTTGATGGCGACATCCTCATCGGCGATCTCGGCGGCTCGGGCATAGGCCGCCGCGCTGCGGGCTTCGGCCGGGAGCGGCTGCAGCACGCGCAGCATCTCATCCAACGCCCATTTGAGATTGATGGCGGTGGGCCTCGTCTTGACCAGAAGCTCATAGGCGGAGGCGAGGCCCGCGTCGGAGGCGTCCTCCCGCATCGCGAGCGCCATGCCATAGGCCGCGGTGACGCCGATCAGCGGTGCGCCGCGCACCAGCATGTCCTTGATGGCCGCCGCCGCCTCTACGGGCGTTCTGAGCGTCACCGTCTCGAAAACATGCGGGAATTTGGTCTGGTCGATAATGTCCACAGCCCAGCCATTCGCGGCAAGCCAGATCGTCCGATAATGCCGTCCATTCACATTCATGGTTCTTCCTCCCCGGTGGAGTGTGGAGGATAAGCGGCCGCCAATCAATCGGCTCCGGAGTTGCCCGTGAGAGGGGTGGTATCTCTAGCCGGACGCCATCGTAACAGATTGTTCTTGAACAGGAAAAGCAATAGCCGTTTGATGTTGGAGAAGCAGGAATCGCCCGGCCGGCGGTGGGTCGGCGTTCTCTTCTTGACTCGCCTGGAGCTTGATCAATTACTGATCCGGAACCTCTGAAAAAATCAGTGCGTTCGGAGGCGTCCCTGCCAAAAGGGTCATGTGGAGGATATTCATGGATAGACGTCAAACTCTTGGATTGATCGGCGCTACAGCTCTGGCGGGTGTAGTGGGACTGCCCAACATTGCCCGGGCCGCCGCGCCCGAAATGGTCGTGGTTGTCAAGATTGCAGGCATTCCCTGGTTCAACGCGCTTGAGGCTGGGGTGAAGAAAGCCGGCGCCGAATTTGGCGTGAACGCTTCGATGGTCGGCCCGGCGAATGTCGATCCGGCCCAGCAGGTCAAGCTCGTTGAGGACCTGATTGCCAAGAAGGTCGCGGCAATCGGCATCGTGCCGCTGGACGTCGCCGTTCTGGCGCCCGTTCTGAAGCGCGCGCAGGAAGCAGGCATCAAGGGCATCGCCCACGAGGGCCCCGAGCAGGAAGGCCGCGACTGGAACATCGACCTGATCGACTCGGTCAAGTTCGGCGAAGTGCAGATGGAGAAGCTGGCCTCGGAAATGGGCGGCAAGGGCGAGTACATCGCCTTCGTCGGCACCTTGACTACGCCGCTCCACAACGTCTGGTGCGATGCGGCGATTGCGCTGCAAAAGGCGAAGTACCCTGACATGAAGCTGGTTGCCGACCGCTTCCCGGGTGCTGATGAAATCGACACGGCGCAGAAGACGACGCTCGACGCGATCAAGGCCTATCCCAATCTCGCGGGCATCATCGCCTTCGGCTCCAACGGACCGATCGGCGCCGGCAATGCCATCCGTCAGCAGCGCCTCGACAAGCAGATCGCGGTGGTGGGAACGGCATTGCCCTCCCAGGCCAAGCCGCTGATCGAAGCGGGCATCATCCGCGAAGCGGTCCTGTGGAACCCGCTCGAAGCCGGCTACGCGATGGTTTCGCTCGGCAAGATCGTGATCGATGGCGGCGCGATTACCGACGGCATGGACCTCCCGGGCGTAGGCAAGGTGCAGGTGGATGCCGCCAACAAGCTTGTGAAAGCCGACAAGATCATGGCGAGCAACAAGCAGACTGTTGACGAGTTCATCGCGCTCGGCCTCTGCTCCCCGTCGAAAGATCCGCGACGGACAAATGGTAACGGGGGCGCGGTAAAATAGCGCAGATACCACGAGCGGCGCTAGCTAAGA
>DAISVW010000286.1:0-3826 GCA_036826695.1 Aestuariivirga sp. | reverse complement strand
ATCATTGCCAAGCACGAAATGATTCTATACGCATCCTTTAATTTAGTTGACGTGGCGTCCGTTTATTGTAGAAAATTCCACACACGCTGAGTTTTCGGGGTCAGTCATTGTGGAGAAGCGCTGCTCACCAGCGTGGACAGGGGGATTACAGTATGTATGCGTCGACCGTCGGGCTGCAGGGCGTACAACCCTTAGGCGTGGATCATGGGCTCGCCGCCCCCCTCAAGACCGTCATGGCCATCGCCAATCTCATCGCCGAGGGCCGCGCGCTGGGCTTTGACTTCCGGATCTCCGGCGATTTTGCCGAACTGACGCGCCAGCGCCAGCGCCTGCGCGACTCCGAAGTATCGCCGATGTTCGACCCCCAGGCATGCCGCAGCCTCGGCGAACGGGGCTTCTGGATGGCCGTCAGAGACCGCGATGGCAAGACCGTCGGCCTCCAGGCTTTCCGCCTTGACGACGCCGATCCGAACCTGGCGGAATGGGTGCTGGGCTGGATGATGGGGCTTTACGCCAAACGCGGCGAGATGATCGTGCCGCGCGCCGTGATGCCGCCGGAACATTCGCTCTCGCATTTGATCCGTGGGCGGATCGTCTATCATGGCGAGCTGTGGATCGACAAACACGCCAAGGGCTGTTTTCCGGTGTTTCCGCGACTCGGCATGATGCTGGCCATGGTGAAATGGCAGCCTGAAGCGATCTGGGCGCTCACCGGCCAGTCAATGGCCACCCGCGGTCACATGGTCCGCATGGGCTACGGCCATCTCGAGCAGAGCTTCCTGACCTGGGAGTGGGAGCCGGACGGCGCTGAACAGGCCGAATGGGTGGGCATTGCGCTGCGCCGCCACCTGGAGTTCTCAATCGCCGAGATGGCCGCTACAGAGGCGAAATGTCAACTCTCGCAAGCTCCGTGACGATGCGGACCGACCGCCTGTTGCGCTCCTGGTGCAAGGGCAGCACCACGCGCTGGTAGGGTACCCAAACAACTTCGCCGCGCGCCGAGGCCATAGCGGCATAGACATGATCGAAGCGGGGCTGGCCGGTGCGGAACACTTCCGGGTAGGCGCGGCTGCCCGCCCGGTCGTAGGCATGCCCTGACAGACAGGGGTAGCAGGCCGGATTAAGGCCCCACAGCCTGGCGATGGTCGACTTCGAACCAATGCGCGCCACGCGGAACCGCTGGGAGTCAGGATCATAGGTGCAATCGATCGAGCAATCCTCGCTCACCGAGGACGCCGCGAGGGCCTGCTGCAGAAGTGGCGGAACGTCCGGCCGGCAACTGCCCACAGTGCGGATGTAAATGGTCTGCGAGAGGTGAACATCGCTCTTGCAGATCAGATGGCGGATGCGGTCAGCGGCCGTCCAGCACTGCTCGTAGCGCTCGTTGAACCATCCGGCCGAATAATACTGCAGATGAAACGGCGCACGCAGTTCAGAGAGCCATTCCGCCGCAAGGTAGAGAGATGACCAGTTGGGCGCGAACATGCTCCAGCGGACCGTGACGCCGCCATCGTCCTCGGCGATCTTCACCAGTCCCTGCCTCTGCAACAGGTCACGCTCGCCCCCGGCCTGAGCCTGGTCCGGCGCCTCCGGCAGAAAACGCCCGGAGCCAAGCCAGCGGATCCTTTGCGTCTTATGCACTAAGCGGTCTTTCGCATCCCGGCTGCAGCCTAAGCCACAGACGAATAATGCAGACTTAACGTAACGAGAGGTCAGCGCGGCAAGTCGGGCGGCGGCAGGCGCGCCAAGACCCGCAGAGCTGCTTCATCGCGGCGCATGATGATGCCCTCGCCTGGCCGGGGAGCGATACCGGAGAGGGCCGAGATATTGACCTGATGGCTCACCACCACCAGCGTGCCGGGCCCTTGCCACTGCGAGAGAATGGCCAGCGCCGCGGCGGTCTGCGCCGGTCCGGACGCCTGGTCGCCAAAGAAGGAATTGAATGCCGGCGCCTCCTCGGCCTGGCCGGGGAAAGCCAGTTCAGCGGTCTCACGAGAGCGGCACCACTGCGAAGACAAGACCCGGCCGACCGCAACGCCGCGGACGCGAAACGCCTCGCCGATGGCGCGGGCCTCCGCCCTGCCCCGCTCATCAAGGTTGCGCTGTGTGGCGCAATCGCCCAGCGTGAAACCGGGTGGATCGCCGGTGCCCGGCGCATTGGCATGGCGGAACAGGACGATGGCGCCCGGTTCCTGAAGCGCCCGCCACGGATCATCGGCAGCGCGGGAATGTCCGGGCGCATGGAGGCAGAGGAGCAGCAGGAACGCGAGCCAGCGCAGCATGGTCCGGGTTACGGCGGGCACCGCCCTTGGGTTCATCGCCCGCCCGGCCTCATCCGAACTTGTTGCGGCTCGGAAAGCCCTTGGGCGGAAGCCTTCCGGCCTGGGCGCGCTCGCCGATCCACTCCTTCAGGTCGGTGACCGAGAAGTTGCGGCCCGAGGTATCGGTCCAGGTCAGGCCTTCCCTGAGGTTGAAGGCCTTGGCATCGCTGAGCCCGCCATCCTTGTAGCGCTGCAGCCTGACGCCCTTGCCGCGGGTCATGTCCGGCACCTCACCGAGGCGGAAGATCAGAAGCTTGCGGTTCTCGCCGATGGCCGCAACGTGAGTGGCCGCCTCGGGCACCACCGTGCAGACCGCCGCCTCGACGGGCGCCTTGACGTTCAGCACCTGCTTGCCCTTGCGGGTGGTGGCGAGGCAGTCGTCCTCCGGCACGATGAAACCATCGCCCTCGGTCGAGGCCACGAGGCGGCGCGTGCCCGGCGCATGCACGAACAGCGCGACGATCGAATCCGCGGCGTCGAGATCGCACAGCAGCCGCACCGGTTCGCCATGGCCGCGCCCGCCCGGCAGCTTGCCGACATCGAGGGTGAAAAACTTGCCAGACGAGGAGAACAGCAGCACCCGGTCAGCCGACATGGCGTGGAAGGCGAACTGTCCGCGGTCGCCGTCCTTGTAGGCAAGGCTTGAGAAATCCTCGAGATGGCCCTTCATGACCCGGATCCAGCCCTTTTCGGAGCAGAGCACGGTGACCGGCTCCTTCTCGATCATCGCCTGCTCGAGGCCGGGGTCGATCTCCGGGGCCTCCGCGAAATCGGTACGGCGGCGGCCGAGCGGGGTCTTCTTGGAATAGGTTTCCTTCACCGCCTTGATCTCGGCGGCGATCTTCGCCCACTGCTCGTCATCCGACTTGAGCAGCGCCTGCAGCGCCTTCTGCTCCTTCGACAGCGTCTGATGCTCACCACGGATCTCGACTTCCTCGAGCTTGCGCAAGGCCCGCAAACGCATGTTCAGAATGGCCTCGGCCTGGGTGTCGGTGAGCGAGAAGCGCTTGATCAGCGCTGGCTTCGGCTCGTCCTTCTCGCGGATGCTGCGGATCACCTCGTCGAGGTAGAGAAATGCAACGAGGTAGCCATCGAGGATTTCCAGCCGGCGGGCGATTTCGGCCAACCGGAAGTTGGAACGGCGGACCAGCACGTCCTTGCGGTGGTCGAGCCATTCGCGCAGCACCTGCCTGAGGCTCATCACCTTCGGCACCTTGCCGCCGCTCAGCACGTTCATGTTGAGCGGAATGCGGGCCTCGAGCTCGGTGGTGCGGAACAGCTGGTCGGTCTGGGCGCCCAAGGCTGCGGTGAACTCGAGGGCCCACTCGCCGACGAGCTCGCCGCGGAGGTGCACGCTGCCGTCGCCGGAGGTGGGGATGTCGTGGATGTCGGGCTGGTTGTTGGAGGGAGTGAGGGTCTGGCCTTGTTTGGGCAGGCGGGTGATGACGATAGTTCCGGTGGGGGGGTCATTGAGGTTGACGACGGACGCTGTGGCGCTGCTGGTG
>DAISVW010000285.1:0-3858 GCA_036826695.1 Aestuariivirga sp. | reverse complement strand
AGGACTTCCGCAGCCACTCGCCCACGAGGCCCTGAACCACGGCGACGCTTGCCGGCGCGCCCGTCATGCGCTCACCGTCACGCGACAAGGCGGCTTCCGCCCAAGAGATTGACTTTCGACAAACCGCTCACTGTGGCACGAAGCTGCCCTTGACCCGGCCACCGGTCATCTGGGTCTTGCTGGTCTTGAGATTGGATTTCAGTTCCTTGCCGGTCAGCACCGTCTTGCCCTGCACCAACTTGACATTACCACCCACTGTGAGCATCTCGGTCTGCGGATTGTATTTGGCCCAGTCGCCGGTAATCGTTTCCTTCGGCGTTGTGATGGTCACGTTGCCTCTCGCATTGAGGTCCGTGGCATCGGTCTTGGTGGTGCCGTCGGGCTGCTTCACTTCGGAATAGTTCACTGTCAACTCATCGGCCTTGAGATTGGTCGTGCCGCTCGTGGCATCGACTGCGCCGCGGAAGATTGCTTTCTTTTCCTTGTCGAGGATTTCCATTTCATTGGCGGTGACGTCGACGGGTGTCGCGGTATTCGCCTTGGCTGCGGCCGCTTTTTCGGTCTTGGCCGCGGGCGCCTGGGTTTCGGCGGCTGCCGGTTGCAGAGCGAGCAGCAACAGCGCGGACGCGCACAGGGCGGCCAGGCTCTTCATCATTGGTCGGTATCTCCCTTTGGAGGCGCCGCATCGAACTGCGCCCTTACCCCATTCAAGAACAGAATCCGGTCCCCGTCATCGGTTATTTGCATGCCGTTCGCGTCCACCGTCCCGCCGGCGCCGAAGGTGGCCTGAACCTTCGATTCCGACACCAGTTTCTTTTCCCGCACCGCAACGCGGGCCGCGGCCATGCGGGCGGTGAACCGGTCTCCCTGCGCCAGCACGACATTGGTGTTGAGGTCCAGGACCTTGATTTCGGTATCATATTGACCTTTTTCGGCGGAAATCGTGAAGCTTCCACAAGAGGCTCTCTGCAACTTGCACTCTGGCGCCTCGAGATGCACCAGATTCGGGGTCTTCTCGTCTTGCCAGCCGCGCTTCGCCTTCACCTCATAGGGCTGACGCTGATTGTCGACGCCGGTCACAGTGGATGTCTCCGCGGTGATCCGGTCCGGCTCGACGGTGACCGCCGGGGCCTCGGACTGCTTCGGCAGCAGGGCGTGAAACAGCCCGGCCTGGACCAGAAACAGCAGCACGAAACCGATCCCGATGGCGGCGGCAAGCCAGCTCAGCAGCCGCGCCAGGCTGGCTTCGCGCAACACCCTGGACGAGTGATCAATGGGCAAAGACATCCTCTTCGGTCCAGCCGGCAAGATCGAGGGCGGCGCGCGCCGGCAAAAAGGTGAAGCAGGCGCGGGCCACATCGGTCCGGCCTTCTCTGGCGAGCATCTGGTCCAGCCGGGACTTCAGTTCATGGAGGTAGATGACATCCTGCGCGGCATACTGCTTCTGGGCATCGGAGAGCACATGCGCGCCCCAGTCTGAGCTCTGCTGTTGCTTGTTGAGATCGATGCCGAGCAGTTCCTTGATCAGGTCTTTCAGGCCGTGGCGGTCGGTGTAGGTGCGAGTGAGCCTGGAGGCGATCTTGGTGCAGTAGAGCGGCGCCACGTCGATGCCGAGATAATGCTTGATGACTGCCACGTCAAAGCGGGCAAAATGGAAGATCTTGAGAACGTCCGGATTGGTGAGGAGGGCCTTCAAGTTGGGCGCACCATAATTCGTGCGGTCAAGCTGCACGAGATGGGCATTGCCGTCGCCTGAGGAGAGCTGCACCAGGCACAGCTTGTCGCGGCGGGGAATGAGCCCAAGGGTTTCGGTGTCGACGGCGACAGACGGCCCGAAATCGAGGCCGTCGGGCAGATCGCCCTTGTAAAGCTTGATGGCCATCAGGGCGTCCTGCTCTCAGCTGTAACATGGGAAATGGTGCCCAGAAGAGGACTCGAACCTCCACGCCTCGCGGCGCTAGTACCTGAAACTAGTGCGTCTACCAATTCCGCCATCTGGGCTTGCGGAGCTGTGTCTTAGAGAGGCCCGGCCGGGCTGTCAACCGAAGTCGGCGGTGGCTTGGCCACCCCTTTGCATTGCCGCAGCCGGAGGGCTAAAAGGCGCGGCAAATCAATCTCCGGGGTGCCATTCGTGCTGGTTCAGCCTTCCGACAGACTCATCACCATCATCGGCGGATCGGGATTTCTCGGCCGCCATATCGTGAGGGCGCTGGCGCGGCGCGGCTACCGCATCCGTGTTGCCTGCAGAAGGCCGGAACTCGCCGGTCATTTGCAGCCGCTCGGCAATCCCGGCCAGATCATGATGGTGCAGGCCAATGTGCGCTATCCGGCTTCGCTGGCAGCCGCCTGCGAAGGCGCTTACGCGGTGATCAACTTGACCGGCGTTCTCTATTCGGCCGGCGCCCAGAGCTTCGATGCCGTGCATGCCGTTGGCGCCGAGGCTTCGGCGCGGGCCGCGAAGAATGCCGGGGCCCGTCTGTTCATCCAGATGTCGGCCATCGGAGCGGATCCGGGCAGCCCCGCCCAGTATGCGCGCAGCAAGGCGGATGGCGAGCGGCGGGCGCGCGAGCAGTTTCCGGGGGCGATCGTGCTGCGCCCGTCGATTGTCTTCGGACCGGAGGATTCCTTCTTCAACCGCTTCGCCGGGATGGCCCGTTTCGCGCCGTTCCTGCCGCTGATCGGCGGCGGCGAAACCAAATTCGCGCCGGTCTTCGCGGGTGACATCGGCGAGGCGGTGGCGCGGCTCGTCGACCGCGGCGAGGCCGATGGCAAGACCTATGAGTTCGGCGGGCCCGAAGTGCTGAGTTTCCGCCAGCTCATGCAGTTCACCCTCGACACCATCGAGCGCAAGCGTCTGCTGGTCCATGTTCCCTGGGGCCTCGCCAAGCTGCAGGCCGCTGTCCTTGGCCTGTTGCCAAAGCCGCTCCTCACCCTCGATCAGGTCGAGCTTCTCAAGACCGACAATGTGGTGAGCGCGGAAGCCCGCCGCGAGCAGCGGACCCTCGAGGGGCTCGGCATCACGCCGCAGGGCATCGAAGGCATCGTGCCGGGTTATCTCTACCGTTACCGCAAGGCCGGTCAGTTCACGGCGCCGAGAGGAATTCCGGAATAGATCAGCGCGAGCAGCACCAGCCCCAGCGCCACACGGTAGATGGCAAAGGGCAGGAAGCTCACGTGCCGCACCATCCGCATCAGCACGGTGATGGTGCCGAGTGCCACGAAAAAGGTGAGCACCGCGGTGAGCAGCATGGCGAAGGTGATGGGCGCGCCGCTCGAAATGGCATCGCCCAGCTTGAGCACACCCGCCCCGGCTATTGCCGGTATGCCGAGCAGGAACGCAAAGCGCGCCGCCTCGGGGCGTTCGAACCCCAGAGCCCGCGCCGCCGTCATGGTGATGCCGGACCGGCTCACACCGGGAATGATCGCCACCGCCTGCGCCACCCCGATGATCAGGGCCGGAAGCCAGGTCATGTCCGACATGCGCCGCAGGGAAAGTCCGAAGCGGTCGCAGAGATAGAGCAGGATGCCGAACACGATTGCGTTCCAGGCAACGACAACAGGCATTTGCCGCACAATGTCCATGAAACCGATCTTGTCGAGGAACACGCCAAACAGAACGGCAGGAATGGTGCCCAGCACAATGAGCAGCGCCAGCTTCCCCCACGCCGTCACCCGCCCGCGCAGGAGATCGAAACCGCCCGCCACCAGATTCAGGCAGTCACGCCAGAAATAGACGACCACCGCCAGAAACGAGCCCATGTGCACCATGACGTAGGTGAGCAGCCCCTGGTCGGGCCAGCCGGTGACAACCGGCACCAGCAGCAGATGCCCAGAGGATGAAATCGGCAGGAACTCGGT
>DAISVW010000284.1:0-3860 GCA_036826695.1 Aestuariivirga sp. | reverse complement strand
CACCCCCGACCCTGACCGGGGCTATGCGCTGGCCGCCCTCAGCGATGGCCTGCCGATATCCTTTCCGCTGCGCCGGGTGCTGGCCGAGTTGGGCGAAAGCCGCTTCGACCCCGAATTGTTCCGGCTGTCGCGGGAGGATGTGGGCGACACGGCAGAAACCGTGGCGCTGATTTGGCCCCGCAGCAGTGAGACCGGCGAAGCGCCCGCACTGTCTGAGATCGTCGCAGCGCTCGAAGGCCTGCCGCGCGGCAGCCACGCTGCGCAGCTTGCCGCGTGGCGCGACCGGCTCGATGCCACCGGGCGCTGGGCGCTGCTTAAATTCCTGAGCGGGGCGCCGCGGGTTGGCGTGTCGGCGCGGCTTGCCAAACAGGCGGCGGCCGAGGCCTTCGGCAAGGAGGTGGATGACATCGAGGAAATCTGGCACGGCCTCAGCGCCCCCTATGTGCCGCTGTTCGACTGGCTCGCGGGCAAGGCCGGCCGCCCGGCCCTGCCGGACACCCCGGTGTTCCGTCCCCTCATGCTGGCCCATCCGCTGGAAGAGTCGGAGTGGGAGGCACTCCAGCTCCAGGATTTCGCCGCCGAATGGAAATGGGATGGCATCCGGGTGCAGGCCTCCGGGCGCGGCGGCCTCACCCGGCTGTTCTCGCGCACTGGCGACGACATCGGCCAGAGCTTTCCCGAACTCGTCGAGGCCTTCCGGTTCGACGCCGTGCTGGACGGCGAGCTGCTGGTGATGCACGGCGCCAGCCCGGCGCCTTTTTCCGATCTCCAGCAGAGGCTCAACCGCCGCAGCGTGAGCCGGGCGATGCGCGCGCGATACCCCGCGCATGTGCGATTCTACGATGTGCTGGAGATTGCCGGCGAAGACCTGCGCCATCTGCCCTTCAACGAAAGGCGAGAGCGGCTCGAGGCCTGGCACCGCGCCCATGCGCCGCCGATGAGCGACCTTTCGGTGCTGCTTGAACCGGCCAGCAAGGAAGACCTCAGCGCCTGGCGCGAAGCCGCCCGGGACCAGGGCATCGAGGGCCTGATGCTGAAGCGCCGGGCCAGCCCCTATCTCCCCGGCCGGCCGAAGGGCCACTGGTACAAATGGAAGCGCGCGGCGCTCACCGCCGATTGCGTGCTGCTCTATGCGCAGCGCGGCGCGGGCAAACGCTCATCTTTCTATTCCGACTATACTTTCGGCGTTTGGACGGAGAAAGACGGAGCACCCGTTCTGGTACCGGTCGGCAAGGCCTATTCCGGCTTCACCGACGCCGAGCTCGCCCAGCTTGACCGCTTCATCCGCGGCAATACCGTGGAGCGCTTCGGCCCGGTGCGCGCGGTGGCGCCCAGGCTGGTGCTGGAAGTGGCCTTCGATGCGATCCAGGCTTCCGCCCGCCACAAGTCCGGGATTGCGATGCGATTTCCGCGCATTGCCCGCATCCGCTGGGACAAGCCCGCCGCCGAGGCAGACCGGCTGGAAACGCTCGCCGCGCTGGCGGGCTGATGGTCGTGCGACGCCCGACGAGGAGCGGTCAGTCGCGCCAGCCCCAGCTCTCGGCGAGCGCCAGGCAGTCCTGCCAGGGCTCGATGGTGCCGGTGGTGGCGAGCCCGCGCAGCGAGCAGGCGGCGGAGGCATGGGCGAGCCTGAGGCAGCGCTCGACCTCCCAGCCCTCATGCCAGCCGAACATCATGCCCGCCGCAAAGGCATCGCCTGCCCCGTTGGCGCTGGCGATCAGCTGGGCGGGAATCCGCGTGGAGCCTTGCAATACCGGGGGTTTGCCGTGCGTCACCGCAATGGCGATCACCGGCGAATGCACCACCACGACATGCCTCACACCCATGTCGAGCACCATCTGCGCCGCCCGCGTCGCGGCGGCGATGTCGGTCACCCCCTCGGTCGACGTCGCAAGCCCGGAGATGGCGCCGATCTCGACGTCATTGACCACCAGCGTGTCGAGATGCGGAAGACAGGGCGTCACGATGCGCCGGATCGCCTCCGCGCCGACGCTGGCCAGCTCCATGTTGGTTTCGATCCCCGCGGCGCGCGCTTTCCTGAGAACCGCCACCCAGCCATTGGCGTCGCTGCCCCAGGGCTGATCCATCACCCGGTGCACGCCCGGCAGGCCGAGATGCAGGATGCGGGCCGTGACCGTGCTGAAATCGAAATGATCGGGCGACAGCAGGGCCGAGGTGCCGCGGAAATAGATGTGCGTGCGGCGATGGCTTTCCTCCGAGACGAAGGCGTCGGTGTAGTGCGTGCGGGCCGCCGCCGTCACTTGCATCCGGCTCCGGTCGATCCCGGCTTTGTCCGCGAGATCAAGGAGGAAGCGGCCGTCGTCGTCGTCGCCGATGAGCGCGATGGTCTCCAGCGGCATCGCGGGGTCGAGCTGGCGCATGTCGAGCGCGAAATTGCTGCCCGATCCGCCATTGGCGCGCTCCTCGCCCAGATACTCGGCGAGGCCGTCTTCCCTGGGCCAGTGGCTGACGATCTTGTTGAAGTCGACGCACCAGGTGCCGCCGGTGACGAAACCCCGCCGGTCGCTCGCCGCCATGATCAGCCCTCTTTCAGAACCTTTTCGGTGATCTCATTGTCGGCCGCCAGATCACGCAACGGCTTGATCCGGCTCTTGGCGAGGCTGGCGTGATAAGCCTTGACCGCCTCGGCGGGCGTGATGTTGCCGGCCGCCACTTCGCGCATGAAGGACACCATCGCCAGCGGGTCTTCGGCGAGGTTGATCTTGCGGCCGAACAGGGCCACCCGCGCGCCATATTTCTCGGCCTGGTTAAGGAGTTCGAAGCAATCGCGCGTGGTGCCGGCGCCACCGCCCAGCACGCCGACGATCACACTCGGATCATAGCTCGCCAGCTCGTCGAGCGCCTTGGGACCGTTGAACGGGATCTTGAGGAACTGCGGCCGGTCAGCCTTGGTCACGCCGGCGAGGCAACGCATGATGCAGTCATTGACGTAGAACGGCTGCTGCTCCGGGTCGATGCCGGTTGCGACATTGGGATTGAACACTTCGAGGAAGTACTTGAAGCCATTGTAAGCCGCGTCCTGGCGGAATTCCGTGAAGGCTTCCAGCGAGGCCAGATCGCGGTCGAGATCATTGTTGAAGGTCATGGAATAGAGTCCGAGGTCGGTGCCAGTCACCGGCGCGCTGCCCGCGGTGTGGAGGCCGCCATGCAGGACCCGCGCGAGATTGGCGGTGCGGAACGGCCGTGACGGCTGCTTGGCATATTGGGCGCCGCGCATCACCCAGATATCGGTGGTGTCATTGGCGCGGATCGCCGGCTTGACGACGCTGCCGCGGACCGCCCCCATCTCGGTCAGCGCCTCGAGGTTGGACGCCGACACCAGCATGATATCGACCAGGCCCTGATCGATGATGGCACGGATATTGTTCAGGAATTCTGTCCTGGTATGGTAGCGCTTCCAGCTGCCGTCCTTGGCCCGCTTCGGCCCGGTCGAGGTCATGCTCGGGCCCATGTCGCCGTCTTTCGCATCGGCAATGATGAAATCGGCGCGGGTATATTTTCCGGCGCGGATGCGGGCGAGCTTCTCGTCAAGTCTGAACATGTGGGCCTGTCTTTCTGCTGAGCTGGAAGAGTTCGGAAATCAGGCCCTACCGTGTAGTACCGCGATCACCGCGAGGCAACCGGTTGATGGCGGTTCAGCTACGCGCCAGGCGCCGCACCGCGGCGGTAACCGCTTCCAGGGTCAAGCCAAAATGCCTGAACAGCTCGTCGGGCGGGGCGGAGTGGCCGCAGCCGTCGACGCCGATGGCATCGCCATCGAGCCAGACATATATGAGCCAGTTATCGGAGACACCGGCCTCGCTGGCGAGGCTCGGCCGCCCGGGCGGACAGCCCTGATG
>DAISVW010000283.1:0-3876 GCA_036826695.1 Aestuariivirga sp. | reverse complement strand
GCGCCCAAGGGCGGCCAGCCGCGCCAGGCGGGGACCGTCTCCTTCGACAGCGGCAACCCGTTCATCGGCAAGGGCCAGGCGGCGGCAGGCGGGCGGACCTATGTGTTCGAGAGCCTGCTGGGGCGCAACTGGGCGGAGCCGTTCTCGCTCTATGGGCTGCTCGCCGAATCGATCGAGGTATCCGACGACCGCCAGAGCTTTACCTTCCGGCTCCGGCCAGAGGCCAAATTCTCGGATGGCACACCGGTGACGGCGGCGGATGTCGTGTTTTCGATGGAGACGCTGCGCGACAAGGGCCGCCCGAATTTCAAGAACTCCTACTCCAAGATCAAGACGGTCGAAACACCCGACGATCGCACCATCGTCTTCACCCAGGAAGCGGGCGACCGCGAGTTGCCGCTGATCATCGGGCTCATGCCGGTGCTGTCAAAGGCATTCTGGCAGGGCAAGGATTTTTCGCAGACGACGCTCGATCCGCTCACCGGCTCAGGCCCCTACACGATGGCCGGCATCAAGCCCGGCGAGACCATCGTCTACAGGAATAACCCAGACTACTGGGCCAAGGACCTGCCGCTGCAAAGGGGCCTGTGGAACTTCGACGAGGTGCGCTTCGACTACTACCGTGACGCCAATGCCGCCTTCGAGGCGTTCAAGTCGGGCCTCGCGGACGTGCGCATCGAGACCGATCCCGTGCGCTGGAACACGGCCTATGATTTTCCTGCGGTCAAGGACGGCAAGATCACGCTCGAGAAGGTCGCGCAGCTGACGCCGGCCCCCGCCGCCGGCTTTGTGTTCAATACGAGGCGGGAGATTTTCGCCGACCCGCGGGTGCGCGAGGCGCTGACCATGGCCTTCGATTTCGAATGGGCCAACGCCAATCTGTTTTCCAACGCCTACCGGCGCACCTATGGCTATTTCAGCGGTTCCGAGCTTTCCTCCGAAGGAAAGCCCGTCGATGGCCCGGAGAAGGCCGTGCTGGGTGATGCGTTTTCCAGACTCCGGCCCGATTTCGCCGATGGCAGCTACCGGCTTCCGGTCAGCGATGGCTCGGGCCGCGACCGCAACATGCTGCGCAAGGCGGTGGGGCTTCTCGCTGACGCCGGCTGGACGATGGGCGACCAGGGCCTTGTCAACGCCAAGGGCGAGCCGTTCTCCTTCACCATCGTGGTGCAGAACAAGGACCAGGAAAAGATCGCGCTTCATTATCAGCGCACGTTGCAGGCCATCGGCGTCAAGGCTGACGTGCGAACCGTCGATTCCGCGCAGTTCGCGGCGCTGCAGACCAGCTATGACTATGACATGATCTACGCCATCTGGTTCAACTCGCTGTCGCCGGGCAATGAGCAGATGGCGTATTTCGGCTCCGGCGGCCGCACTGCCGAGGGCACGAGGAACTATCCCGGCATTGCCGATCCGGCGGTCGATGCGGCGATCCAGGCGATGCTCAACGCGAAGACGCGCGAGGAATTCGTGGCGGCGGTACGGGCCGAGGACCGTCTGCTCGTATCCGGGTTCTACGTGGTGCCCTTCTATGACGCGGGCGGGCAATGGGTGGCGCGCTGGAATCACATCGGCAGGCCGGAGGCGCAGCCGCTGCCTGGCTTCGAGGCCACCACGCTCTGGCGCAATCCATGAACCTTGCCGGGTCGGCGCCGCCGCGGCGCCTCAACCTGGCGCGCTACTGCCTCTCCGAAAAGCCCCCGGAAAAGACCGCGCTCATCATCGCCGGAGAGACGACTGAACGCTGGAGCTATGGCGCGCTTGAAGACACGGTGCTGCGTCTTGCCCAGGGCCTGCGCCAGGAAGGGCTCGAGCCGGGCATGCGCCTCTACATCCGCATGGGTAACTCGCTCGATTATGCCCTGCTGTTCTTTGCCGCCAATGCGGCGGGCGCGGTGCCCATTCCGGCCTCACCGCAACTGACCCCGCGCGAGGCAGGCCTGCTGCTGCGCCACAGCGGCGCGCGCTTCCTCGCATGGGACGGCAGCCTCGCATTGCCGGACGCAGTTGAAGCGCGCATTCTGACGCCGGACGATGTCACCGCCATGAAGCGCGTGCCCGCCGGATCATATGCCGATACCACTGCCGATGACCCGGCCTATCTGATCTTCACCTCCGGCACCTCCGGAACGCCCAAGGGCGTGCTCCACGCCCAGCGGGCGATCTGGGGGCGGCGGCCCATGTATCAGGGCTGGTACGGCATCGGTGCGGAGGACGTGATGCTCCACACCGGCGCCTTCAACTGGACCTACACGCTGGGAACCGGCCTTTGCGACCCCTTCGCCAACGCCGCCACCGCGGTCGTCTACACCGGCCCGCCCGATGCCGGGGTGTGGGCGCGGCTCATCGCCGAACATCACGTCACCCTCATGGCCTCGGTCCCGGGCCTCTACCGCCAGATGCTGCGCGGCGGCTTTCGCCCGGCGCCAAGCCGCCGCCATGGCCTGACGGCGGGCGAGGCGCGGGCACGCCCGATCCGTGAGGGCTGGCGCGATGCGACCGGAACGGAACTCTATGAAGCGCTGGGCATGAGCGAAATCTCCACCTACATCTCGTCCTCGCCCACCGTGCCGGTGCGCGACGGGTCACCCGGCAAGCCGCAGGCCGGCCGGCATGTGCGCATTCTCGGGAATGGCCAGATCGGCGTTCATCACTCCGACCCAGGATTGTTCCTCGGCTACTGGGGCGAGCCACGCTTCGACGGCGAATGGTTCGAAACCGGCGACCTCGCCGAGATCGATGCCGATGGCTATGTCTGGTACCGTGGACGGGCCGACGACCTGATGAACGCCGGCGGCTTTCGGGTGTCGCCCATGGAAGTGGAAAGCGTGCTGCTGCAGCATCCGGCCGTCGCCGAGGCGGGCGTGCGCGAATGGCGGGTCTCCGACAGCGTCTCGATCATCGCGGGCTTCATCGTGCAGCAGCCCGGCGTTTTTCCGGCGGAAGACGAGATCATGGCATTTGTGCGCGAAAGACTGGCGGCCTATAAATGCCCAAGGCAGCTGTGGTTCGTGAAGGCCCTGCCGCGAACCGCCAACGGCAAGCTGATCCGCAAGGCGCTGGAAAGGCCGTAAGCCATGACCGCACCCTTCGTCATCGATGTCGTGTCCGATGTCATCTGTCCGTGGTGCTTTCTCGCCAAGCGCCAGCTCGATGCGGCGCTGGCCTCGCTCCCCGATCTTGAAGCCATGGTGCGCTGGCGGCCGTTCATGCTCGATCCCGGCATTCCGCCGGAGGGCGTCGACCGGCACAGCTACATGCTGCAGAAATTCGGCGCCGAACGGCTGAAGACGCTGCACGATCCGCTGATTGCCGCGGGCCAGACATATGGCGTGCCCTATGATTTCGAGGCCATCACCCGCACACCCAACACGCTGGACGCGCACCGCCTGATCCGCTGGTCACACACCGCCGGCCGCCAGACACAGGTGGTCGAGCGGCTGTTCATGTCATACTGGAGCGAGGGCCAGGACATCGGCGCGCACGAAGTGCTGGCGGGCTGCGCGGCCGATGCCGGCATCAATCCGGGCCAGATCCGCGAACTCCTCGCCAGCAATCAGGACGTCGCGGAAACGAAAGCGGAAATCCAGCATGCCGCCAACATGGGCGTCACCGGTGTGCCACTGTTCGTTCTCGGCCAGCGCTATGCGCTGCAGGGCGCCCAGCCGCCTGAGGTGATCGCCGACGCCATCGCCCGCACCCTGCAGGAAACTCCGGCGTGACCGCCGGGCACCACAGCGGCGGCTGTCAGTGCGGCGCCGTCCGCTACCGCATCGACGGGCCTTTGGGCCGTGCCGGATTCTGCCACTGCCGCATGTGCCAGAAAGCCTTCGGGTCGTTCGGGGCCCCTTTGGTGGACGTGCCGCGCAACCCGCT
>DAISVW010000282.1:0-3885 GCA_036826695.1 Aestuariivirga sp. | reverse complement strand
GGCCGCCGGTGTCCCGGCGCGCGGCCAGCCGCTGGCCGCCGCCTTCACGAGCTTGGAGCGCGGCCATGCCGAGGCGCGGGCGCCGATGGTGGCCGCTGTGATGCGAGAAGCGGCGCTGGATTTCGCAAGCCTCGAGCGGATCGTGGTGACCACCGGCCCCGGCACCTTCACGGGGCTTCGCATCGGGCTTTCCTTCGCGCGGGGGCTGGGCCTGGCGCGCGGCATTCCGGTGATCGGGGTGGACAGCCTGACGGCGATCGCCGCCAATTGCGGCGCAGGAGAATTTCCGCTGCTGGTGGCCGCCGATGCCGGCAACGGCCAGTGCTATGCGGCGCAATTCGAAGATTTAGGAAAGCCGGTTGTTTCGCCACACAGAGTGGCGCTGGCCGAAGCGGCGGCGGGCCTGCCCCGCGACGCCTGGATCATCGGTACAGCAGCCGAGGCGGTGATCGCCGCCTCCGGACGCAGCGATCTGCAGCGGTCACGGGCGGGTGATCTGCCGGTGGCCGCCAATTTCGCGAGGCTGACGCTGATCGCCGACCCGCAGGGTCCTCCCATGCCCCTCTATCTCCGCCCGCCGGATGCGAAGCCAATGACCAGCGCGAGGGCGGAGGCCATATCCTTCGAAGCCGTTAGCACTGCTGCGGCGCCTGTACTGGCGGCGCTCCATGCCGAGGCCTTCGACGAGAGCTGGACGGAAGCCGCCTTCGCGGAACTTCTCGCCATGCCGGGCGCCACCGCCACGCTGGCGCTGCTCGCTGGTCAGCCGGCCGCCCTGCTGCTCACCCGACAGGCCGCCGACGAGGCGGAGATCATCATCCTGGCCACCAGGCCCGCCGCCCGCCGCCGCGGTCTGGCGCGGCAACTCGTGGAGCGGCAGCTTAGTGAGTTAGTCAACCAAGGCGTGCGGACGATATTCCTGGAGGTTGCGGAGTCGAACAGCGCGGCGCGGGAGCTTTATGCCAGCCTCGGCTTCGCGCAAGCGGGGCAACGGAAGGGCTACTACAAGCGCAACGGCGGCAACGAAAATGCAATCATTCTGCAACGGAAAACGCTACTTTGAGCAACATGCGTTTCTGGCTTCTGCTGCCGCTGTTCGCGGCGATCACCCTGCCGCTGATGCCGCTGCAGCAGGTCTTCGTCTGGCTCCGGCTCGGCCTCGCCCGGACATTTCCCATGCATTACCACAGGTTGGTTTGCCGGGTGCTGGGGGTCAGGCTGGAGGTGAGCGGCTCGGCACCCCGTGCGGGGCCGCTGCTGATTGTCAGTAACCATGTGAGCTGGCTCGATATTCTGGTCCTGAGCGCAGTGGCGCCGGTGTCCTTCGTGGCGAAGAGCGAGGTCAATGGCTGGCCGTTTTTCGGCGCCCTGGCACGGCTGCAGCGCACCGTGTTCGTCGACCGCAATCGCCGCCATGCCGTTGGGGCGTCCCATGACGAGATGCAGGAGCGCTTGCGGGAAGGCGATATTCTCGTGCTTTTTCCAGAGGGTACGTCAAGCGACGGGCGCCGCGTGCTGCCCTTCAAGACATCGTTCTTCGGCGCCGCCGGCCTGCCCGGCGTGCTGGTGCAGCCGGTGACGCTGGCCTATCGCGGCCACATGAACTTGCCCATGAACCGGAGGCTTCTGCCGAGCTACGCCTGGTATGGCGACAGCGATCTGGTGCCGCATCTGATTGGCGCGATCAAGACCGGCCCTATCGAAGTGGCGGTGATTTTCCATTCTCCACTTGCACTTAGCGGTGAACTCACGCGCAAGACACTGGCCCGGCATGCCGAACAGGAAGTGCGCCGGGGTTTGAGTCTCGCGCTTCACGACCCGGCGAAAATCCGGTAGAGGGCGGGGTCATGGAACCTGTTTCCAAGAAGGTCTTCGTCAAGACCTATGGCTGCCAGATGAATGTCTATGACAGCGAGCGCATGCGCGATGTGCTGGCGCCAATTGGCTACGCCGAAACGGCAAGCGCGGAGGAGGCCGATCTGGTCATCCTCAATACCTGCCATATCCGTGAAAAGGCTGCGGAAAAGGTCTATTCTGAACTCGGAAAGATGCGCCGTCTCAAACGTTTGCGGGCAGAGCAGGGCAGCAACACGTTGATCGCCGTCGCGGGTTGCGTGGCGCAGGCCGAGGGCGAAGAAATCGTCAGGCGCGCCCCGACCGTTGACCTGGTGTTCGGACCACAGACCTATCATCGCCTGCCGCAACTTCTGGCCCGGCAGGAGGCCGATGGTAAGCCAGTGGTCGAAACCGATTTTCCGGCCGACGACAAATTTGCTGGGCTTGATGCTAAGGCATTGCCCAGAAAGGGTGTTTCGGCTTTTCTCACAGTGCAGGAAGGCTGCGACAAGTTCTGTAGTTTCTGCGTCGTGCCCTACACCCGCGGCGCCGAGTTCTCGCGGCCGGTGGAGCAGGTCGTCTCCGAGGCCCGGAAGATGGCTGCCCAGGGCATCCGTGAAATCACTCTGCTTGGACAAAACGTCAATGCCTATAACGGCTTGAACGAGAAAGGGCAGAAGGTCGGCCTGGCTGGGCTCGTCGCCGAACTGTCATTGATCGAAGGTATCGAACGGCTGCGCTACACCACGAGCCACCCACGCGACATGACGGAAGAGCTGATCGCCGCCCATGCCATGAACCCAAAGCTGATGCCCTATCTGCATCTGCCGGTCCAGTCGGGTAGCGATACCGTTCTGAAGGCCATGAACCGCGGCCATACCGCCGGGCACTACCTGCGCCTGATCGAAAAAATCCGCAGTGCACGCAATGATATAGCTATCTCCGGAGATTTCATCGTCGGATTTCCGGGTGAGACGGAGAAGGATTTCGAGGCGACCCTGGCACTGGTCCGGGAGGTCGCCTATGCCAGCGCCTTCTCGTTCAAGTATTCGCCGCGACCCGGCACCCCCGCAGCCGAGCGGGAGGGGCAGGTCTCTGAATCCGAGAAAGCTGCGAGGCTGGCAGACCTGCAAGCGCTCATCAACGACCAACAGGCTACCTTCAACCGCAGCATGATTGGCCTTAACCTAATGGTTTTGCTGGAAAAACATGGCCGTCGTGCCGGACAGCTGGTGGGCCGGTCACCCTATTTGCAGCCGGTGCATCTTGAAGCATCGGCCGGGCTTATCGGAACCACCGTGGAAGCCCATATAACGGGGGTTGGAAGCAACAGCCTTTCAGGTCATTATGTTCAGGCACACTAACCACGGAGAATCATGTCCTTGAATCCGCCCGTCACCGCGGCCCAGCTCGGCAGCCCCAAGACCGCTTCCCGGCAAGAAGATTCGGATATTCTCACCCTCTCCTTCGATGACAACCGGTTGTTATCCCTGCTGTGCGGCGAGCATGACGAAAACCTCGCCGTGCTTGAGCACCGGTTGCATGTCGATATCACACCACGCGGCAACCGGCTCGCGGTGCGGGGCAGCGAGACGGCCCGCAACGCGGCCCGCGACGTGCTGATGGGGCTCTATAACCGCGCGCGCCGCGGTCTCGATATCAGCAAGGGCGAAGTCGAGGGCGCGATCCGCATGCGGGAGGCGCAGGAAACCAACGTTCCCGGCGGCGCGATCCGTACACGGCGCAAGCTGGTGATGCCGCGCACCCCGACGCAGGGCACATATATCGAGGCGATCCGCAAGAACGAGCTGGTCTTCGGCATCGGGCCTGCCGGTACCGGCAAGACCTATCTGGCGGTCGCTTGCGCCGCCGAGGCACTGATGAATGGCGAGGTGGACCGTATCGTTCTCTCACGTCCCGCTGTTGAAGCCGGAGAACGGCTTGGCTTCCTGCCAGGTGATATGAAAGAGAAGGTCGATCCCTACCTGCGGCCTCTTTATGACGCGCTTTATGACATGATGCCGGCGAGTCTGGTGGCCAAGGGAATAG
>DAISVW010000281.1:0-3923 GCA_036826695.1 Aestuariivirga sp. | reverse complement strand
CTCAAGTTGGCCTCCGAGACGTAGCTTGCCCTGCCCGCGCGCGCGCGCAGGATGTGCGCCGTGAAGTCAGCGCCCCGTCGTGCTGCCAACGCTGCTCCTTCAAGACCAGATGGAAGGGCCTGGAGTGCTGGCTCAAGCGCGTCGATCATCGTGCGATCACCGCTCCTGGCACCGCCGACCTCCTGAATACGCCGAAGTCCGGATTTCAGCGCACTCACGGCATCCTGACCACTCGCCGAAGCATCGCCTGCTGCCGTGAAAAAAATTGCCAGCAACACACCCGACGATCCCCCCATGGTCTGGCTCAACTCGAGTCCTATCGCGCGGAACAGCTGTGTCCAATCGGCCAACGGAAGCCGGTCGAGCGCCTTGATCAGGGACCGCGATGCCGTTGTCAGTGTTGAGCCAGTGTCGCCATCGCCTGACTTGGCGTCCAGAGCATTCAACTCGCTTTCGGCAGCGATCAGGATTTCACAACACCGTCGAACAATCTTCTCCGCCTTGCTGTTCTTCGACGGAATGGGCTGTATCGGGGTCAAGCCATCTGGCAAAGGCATGACTTTCGGTTCGGACACAGGCCAGCATCCGGGCCAAGCCTGCGGAAACGCCCTTGCTTGTAGTGCAGCCTGAATAGAAGTTTTTAGCGGCAACAGCGACACAGAGAAGCCATGCATATCAAGGGACGTCATCATGGGCGCAGGGCCGATAACATGAGTGATCTGATGGCCGATCCGGGATTTCAGGAGTTCCTTAACAAGAACCGACATTTCAAGCGGGGTTGCGCTGCCAAGATTGTTGACGAGCGCAACGTGTGAACCTGATTGGACATGAGGCGCGAGCCGGTCGACCATCATTTCGATCGCCCTGCGCGCTCCATCAAAAGCAACCTGCTCAACCCCTGCCTCACCATGAATACCCAAGCCTAATTCGGCTTTGCCATCCGGTATCCGGTCTTCCTTTGGTGAACCAGGGATGGTGCAGGTGCCGAGCGACATGCCAATCGAGATGGCTCCGTCAATGACCTCAAGGGCAGCATCCGTCACAGCCTGGAGGTCGCTCCCCTCTTCCGCCAATGCGCCTGCAATCTTATGAACGAAGAGTGTGCCGGCAACGCCGCGCGCATGCGGCAGGTTCGGGAGCGCGACATCGTCATCAACGATCACCATATTGACATTGAGCCCAAAGGTTCGGGCGCGCTCAACTGCAAGACCGAAGTTCAGGCGATCTCCCGTATAGTTCTTCACGATCACGAGACAACCAGCAGGACCTGTAACGGCCAGGATTGCGGCAAGCACGGCGTCGACGGAAGGCGAAGCAAAAACATCGCCACAGACGGCAGCGGTCAGCATACCTTTACCGACAAACCCAATATGGGCAGGTTCATGTCCTGCTCCACCACCCGATACCAGAGCGACTTTCGAACGGTCCCAGTCGGTACGGACGACCACCTTGATATGAGGAAAACCATCAAGCCGGGCAAGCTGACCGCAAGCCGTGTGGAGCACGCCATCGATGGCGTCTGTCACAAGTGCTTCCTTCGAATTGATGAACTGCTTCATAGACAAGCTCCTTGTGAGATACGCCTCAATCGAGGCGAAGGCCTGCTGCATCAAAGTAGAGGGGGTTGACTGGCTTGACAGCAACTGTGTCACCTTGGGAAAGCTTCGAGTGAGCATCCGTAAGCGTGATGATCTGATGGCCGTCGAGGTCAAGATGAAGTCGCGTCTGATCGCCCAGATGCTCAATACGGCCGACTTTAGCCGGCTTGCCTTCGCCAAGCTGTATATGCTCTGGACGAAGACCAATTGTCCGTGCTTGGGCGGGGGCTCCGCCAAAAATGTCGACCGGCAGTGTGTTGATCCGCGGTATTCCCAACCGGCTTGCGACATCGAGGCTTGCTGGTCTTTCATAGATGTCCCTGGGGGCGCCAATTGAACCAGCCGTCCTTGTTCCAGAACTCCGATATGGGTCGCCATTGTCATGGCTTCGATCTGGTCATGGGTCACATAGAGAAAAGTCGCTCCCAAACTGGCCTGAATACTCTTCAATTCCACTCGCAAGTCTGCGCGCAACTTTGCGTCCAGTGAACTCAGGGGCTCATCCATCAAATAGATGGCCGGGTTTCTTACCAGCGCACGACCAATAGAGACACGCTGCATCTCCCCGCCAGAGAGTGCGGTCGCCTTGTTATCCAGCTTCCGCGATATTCGCAGCACTTCAGCAACTTCATCGACTTTTCGCTTGATCTGGTCCTCCGGCAGACGGTGTACCGGCGAGCGGAGAGGAAACGAGAGGTTCTCCCTGACTGTCATGTGGGGGTAAAGCGAGTATTGCTGGAAGACCATGGCGACATCCCGCTGTGCAGGAGTCGCATCGACGACCGACTGGCCGTCAATCAGGACATTGCCGGTATCGGGACGTTCGAGCCCGGACACCACGCGCAAAGTGGTGGTCTTTCCCGCGCCTGAAGGTCCTAGCAACACGACAAATGAGCCATTTGAGACAGTCAGGCTAACATCATGCAGAGCCACCTGCTTTCCAAACGACTTGCTGACCCCTTGAAGTGCAATCTCAGCCATTGGCAAGAACGCCCTCATTTAACGATGAGCGAAGAGCGCGACCCGTCTGAGTGCTGAAAAGAGTCACGGTATTTCCAGCGAATTCAAGACCGACAGTCTCACCGGCATGGATCCTCGCGGCAGAGGATATCCTGGCCTTTACGAAGCCATTTGCCGTGAGCAGTGTCACGATCTGCGTTGTCCCCAGATACTCAGTGGCCTTCACTTCACCGCGGAAGCTGCCAGCGTCGGTGATGCGAATGTGTTCTGGTCGCACGCCAAGTGCGATTTCCCCCTTGTGCGACTCCCGTATCTGAGGCACTTCCATGGAGTTGCCGTCAATCATGACGGCCACATCACCCGCATTCACCGCCCCGTGGAACCTCAAGAAATTCATCGGGGGTGACCCGATGAAGTCTGCCACAAACATGGTGGCCGGCCTGTCGTAGACTTCCTGAGGTCTCCCATACTGCTCGACAACACCATGATTCATGACAACGATCTTGTCGCCCATCTGCATGGCCTCAAGCTGATCATGAGTAACGTAGATGGTGGTTGCCCTCATACGGTCGTGAAGGGCACGCAACTCCATAGACATGTGCTCACGAAACTCCGCATCCAGGGCCCCGAGAGGTTCATCCATCAGAAAGGCCTTTGGCTTTCGCACGATGGCACGGCCCAGCGCCACGCGCTGCCGGTCGCCTCCGGAAAGTCCGCTGATGGGCTTGTCAAGAATGTCCTTGATACCGAGAAGAGACGCCACCTCGTTCACTTTTTCCCGCACCTGAGCGCGCGGCATGCCCTGGCTGATGAGAGGATAGCTGATGTTCTTCCGAACATTCATATGCGGGTAAAGCGCAAACATCTGAAAGACAAATGCAATGTCACGCTGGCTAGCGGGCTCTTGGGCAACTTCCTCGCCATCAATCCAGATTTCCCCTGACGTTGGCAGCTCCAGCCCAGCTATCATGCGCAGGGTCGTTGTCTTTCCACAGCCCGAAGGTCCGAGCAGCATGAAGAACTCACCATCCTCGATTGTGAATGAAGAGGATTGGACAGCAGTGAAATCACCGAACTTCTTTTGAAGATTTTTGACGACGATCTGGGCCATGAGTCAGTCCGGAAAATGGCTGACGATGATGAACATCGCTGTGCCAGCCAGCGTGACGGCGAAGGAGTAGGTGTAGATCCAAAGAGCGAGGTTCTGCATCAACATGACCACACCCATCGCAATGAGCACTGATGCCACCATCTCCCACGGTCCACGCCGGAGCCTGATCAAACCTTCAAGGAAGCTTTTCATTTGCGCACTGCCCCGAATGTGATGCCGCGGAGGAGGTGTTTCCTCAGAAGGATGGTGCACAC
>DAISVW010000280.1:0-3930 GCA_036826695.1 Aestuariivirga sp. | reverse complement strand
CCGTTGATCACCGTGCGGATGCCGATGTCATTGAGCACCGGCAGCCGCTCGGCGGCGGGCAGCGCGAACAGCGCCAGCCGGTCCATGTTGGCGGGAAACAGTTCGCGCGCGAATTCGAAGGGCGGCCATTGCTTCCAGCAGCCCGGCGCGCCGTCCTCCCAGCCGCCGATGGCCAGCGCGCCGCCGACATCCGGCTTGAGATAGAAATTCTTGTCGGGGTCACGCAGCGTGGTGAGATTGTCGGGGAGCTTCAATCCCTTCTCGGTGACGAAGTACTGGTGCTCGATGACGCCCGCCGCCAGCGCCACCCCGGCCATGGCGCCCACCCGCCGCGCCCAGTAGCCCGCGCAATTGACCACGATATCGGCGGCGATGGTGCCGTGATCAGTGATGACGCCCAGGGCCCGGCGTCCGGCGACGGGAATGTCGGTGACGCGCACGCCCTCCTCGATGCGGATGCCGGCGCGGCGCGCGGCGCTGGCATAGGCCATGGTGAGGGCGTAAGGATCGACATAGCCATCGCTCGGGATGAAGGCGGCTCCCACAACGCCCGTGGGCTCGATGAAGGGAAACAGCGCTTTTGCCTCGGCGGCGCTCATCGGGTGGGCCTCGAAGCCGAAGGACTTGGCAAGCTGCATCGACCGGCGGATTTCGCTCCAGCGGGCCTCACTGGCGGCGAGCCTGAGGCTTCCCACCTTCTTCCAGTCCACGGCGAGGCCGGTTTCCACCGCCAGCCTGTCGAACACGGCGACCGAATTCTGCATCAGCCGGGTGAGCGCGCGCTTGCCGCGAAGCTGGCCAACGAGCCCTGCCGCATGCCAGGTCGAACCATGGGTGATCTGCGCCTTTTCCAGCACCACCACATCGGTTTCCCCGGCGCGCGCCAGGGCATAGGCAAGCGCGCAGCCGATGGCGCCGGCGCCGATGATAACGATCTTCCTGTGGCGATCGGCACTCATGCCTTCACCCTGGCATTGCCCGGATCATAGAACGCCTGAAGCCCGATCGTGGCGGGGAACACGTCACCCGCCACCACCAGCTCATATCGGCCGGACAGCAGGAAATCATCGCTGACACCCGCAGCGTTACGCACATAGCCATAGCCCACCGGCTTGTTCAGCGTGTAGCCGAAGCCGCCGGAGGTGAGGTAACCCACCGTCTCGCCGTTGCGCAGAATGGTCTCGCGCCCCACCAGCACCACTTCGGGATTATCCAGGTGGACGCCCGCGAGCCTCTTGCCGAGCGGCTTTTCCGCCGATGCCGCCAGCGCCGCGCGGCCGAGGAACGGCGTGTTGGCGCGCATCTTCACGGCCCAGCCAAGGCCCGCCTCGAAGGGCGTGTCATTGGGCGTGATGTCGGAGGACCAGGCGCGATAGCCCTTTTCAAGCCGCAGCGATTCGAGCGCCCGGTAGCCCACGGGCCTGATGCCGAAAGCAGCACCCGCCAGCATCAGCGCGTCGAATACCCGGCCGGTTTCGGCAAGCGGCACATGCAGCTCCCAGCCCAGCTCACCCACATAGGTGATGCGCAGCGCCCGCAGCCTGACGCCCGCCACCGCGATCTCGCGTACATCGCCAAAAGGAAAGGCTTCATTAGAGACATCCGCCGTGGCGGCCGCCGCCAGCACATCGCGGGCCATCGGCCCCATCAGCGACAGCGGGCCCCACGCCTCCGTCACATCGGCAATGTCGACGCGCGCGCCGGCCGGAACATGATCGCGGATCCACGCCAGATCATGGGTGCGGAAGCCGGTGCCGGTGACCACATAGAAGCGGTCATCCGAGAGGCGCGCCACCGTAAGATCGGCCTCGATGCCGCCACGGCTGTTGAGCAGCTGGGTGTAGGCGATGCGGCCAGGCGGCCTTGCGATGCTGGCGGCACAGATCCATTCCAGCGCCGCGGCGGCGTCTGGCCCCGAGATTTCATATTTGGCGAAGCTCGACTGATAGAAGATGCCCACCGCGTTGCGCACCAGCGCATGTTCGGCCCCGGCATGGGCAAACCAGTTCTGCCGCCCCATGGCATAGACATCGCGCGGCGTGACACCCGGCGGCGCGAACCAGTTGGGCCGCTCCCAGCCCAGCTTGGAGCCGAAGACCGCGCCATGAGCCTTCCGCCGCTCATAGCGCGGCGAGACGATGCGCGGGCGGCCGCTTTCATATTCCTCATGCGGATAGCCAATGGTGTAGTGCTTGCCATAGGCCTCGCAGGTGCGGGCTGATACCCAGCCGCGGTCTTTGTGCAAATCCGAGAAGCGCCGGATATCGACCACCCAGAGATCGAGCGGCGCCTCGCCGCTGACGATCCACTGCGCCAGCACCCAGCCCGCCCCTCCGCCAGAGGCGATGCCGAAAGCGTTGAAGCCGGCCCCCACATACATGTTGGCGCATTCAGGCGCGGGGCCGAGGAGGAAGTTCCCGTCTGGCGTAAAGCTTTCCGGGCCGTTGATCATGCGTTTGACGCCCACCTCGGCCAGCGCCGGCACCCGCGCGATGGCATGCGCCATGTGCTGCTCGAAATGATCGTAATCATCGTCGAACAGCCGGAACTGCCAGTCCTGCGGCACGTCACCCGTTGTCCAGGGCTGCGGGTTGGGTTCGTAGCCGCCCATGACGAGGCCGCCCACTTCTTCCTTGAAATAGGTCCGCCGGTCGGGATCACGGATGGTGGCGGCATCGGGAGAAAGCCCGGCAATGCGCTCGGTGATGATGTACTGGTGCTTCACCGGCTGCAGCGGCACGTTGATGCCGGCAAGCGCGCCAAGCTGCCGGGCCCACTGGCCGCCGCAATTGGCCACCTTCTCGCAGGCGATCGTGCCCTGATCGGTCTCGACATGGGTGATGCGGCCCTCGTGAATGCGGAAGCCAGTGACCCGCACATTCTCGAAAATCCGCGCCCCGTGCATGCGGGCCCCCTTGGCCAGCGACTGGGCGATGTCCGAGGGGCTCGCCTGGCCGTCGGTGGGAAGCCAGCTGGCGCCGACGAGGTCATCCACCTCCATCAGCGGCCACATCTTCTTCACCTCGGCGGGGGAGATCAGATGCATCTCCATGCCGAAGCTCTTCGCCGTGGTGGCCAGCCGCCGGAACTCTGTCCAGCGGTCCGGGTTGGTGGCGAGGCGCAGGCAGCCGGTCATCTTCCAGCCGGTTTCAAGCCCGGTCTCGGCGGCCAGGCCCTTGTAGAGTTCGACGGAGTATTTCAGCACCCTGGTGATCGAGGCCGAGGCGCGCAGCTGGCCCACGAGGCCCGCCGCATGCCAGGTCGAACCGCTGGTGAGCTGGCCCTGTTCGAGCAGCACAACATCGGCCTTGTGGTCGCGCGCCAGATGATAGGCCGTCGAGCAGCCGATGATGCCGCCGCCGATGACGACGATCTGGGCCTGGGTGGGAAGCGTCATGACGATCTCGTTTCGTGTTTGTCTTTCCGGCGGTGATGCCTTCGTACCATGTTTACGCCCCGGCAAGACCAAGGCGCGCGCGTTCCTTGCGGGCCGCGGCGTGGATCAGCCGGTCGGCGATGATGGCGATGAACGCCACCGCCAGGCCTGCCACCAGTCCGCGGCCGGGATCGGCCTTGGTCAGGGCGATATAGACTTCTTGCCCCAGATCGCGGGTGCCGACCAGCGCCGTGATGACCAGCATGGAGAGTGCGAACATGATGGTCTGGTTGAGCCCCAGCAGGATCTCCGGCAGCGCCAGCTTGAGCCTGATGCGGGTCAGGATCTGCCAGCGCGTGCAGCCCATGGCGCGGCCGGCCTCGATGATCCGCGGATCGACCCCCTGAAGGCCGAGCACGGTATAGCGGATGGCCGGGACGATGGCATAGGCGATGACCGCCAGCATGGCGGTGAAATCGCCGACCCGGAACAGCATCACCGCGGGCATCTGATAGACGACGGCCGGCCGCGTCTGCAGCGTGTCGCTCCCCGCC
>DAISVW010000279.1:0-3940 GCA_036826695.1 Aestuariivirga sp. | reverse complement strand
ATCAGGAAGATGGCGAAGGGATAGCCGAGCTTCCATT
This sequence comes from Aestuariivirga sp., assembly GCA_036826695.1. GTDB lineage: Bacteria > Pseudomonadota > Alphaproteobacteria > Rhizobiales > Aestuariivirgaceae > Aestuariivirga. The sequence continues at coordinate 3,903 of DAISVW010000279.1, read as the reverse complement.
GCAATTCCGGCATGAATGCGAAGTTCATGCCATAGATCGAGGCGACCAGCGTGGGCGGCAGGAAAACGACGGCGGCCACCGAGAAGATCTTGATGATGCCGTTCTGCTCGATGGAAATGAGCCCCAGCACGGCATCGAGCAGGAAACTGCTCTTGCCCGACAGAAAAGTGGCGTGGTCGGTGAGCGAGACGATGTCGCGCTGCAGGATCTTGATGCGCGCGATGTTTTCCTTGACGTTGCGGTTGTCACGCGTCTGGTCGGAAATCGCCTGCATGAAGGCGACGACGCGGCCGATCGAGACGAGGCTCTCGCGCATCTTGGAGACGAAGTCGCCTTCCTCGCCGATGTTCTCGATCAGCTCCTGCAGGTTCACGGTGCGGCGCGGCGCCTGCTTGTGAATGCCGGACAGCGCGCGCTTGGCGCCGAAGGTCTTCTTGGACGTTTCGTCGACGATCTGGCCGGCGCGCTCGAGGTGATCGGCGGCGCGGTCGATCACCGCCTCCAGCAGCGAGATCAGGATGCCCCAGCCGTTCATCGCCGTGGTCTGCGGCTTCATCGCCCGCTTGACATAGGCCGGAAAGGCCTGCGGGTGATGATAGCGGATGGTGATCAGCGTGTTGTCCTTGATGATGAAGGTGACGGGCGAGGATTCCGGCCGGTCATTTTCGCCGCGGCGGATCAGGTTCGCCGTCATGAAGGCGGCACCGTCTTCCTGGTAGAGCCGCGAGGAGGCTTCGATCTCAGCGAGTTCCTCGCGGGTCGGGATGTCGATGCCGAGGGCCGCCTCAACCACAGCCTCCTCTTCCGCCGTGGGCTCGACGAGATCGAGCCACACGCAGTCCGGCGGGATGGCGGGAACGGGGCCAGCGGGAAGCTCGGTCAGGCAGTCATTGGCAGTGCCATAGGCGGTGAGCATTCGTTGCGCCTCAATCCCAGTCCAGAACCACCTTGCCGCAGCTCCCCTGGCGCATCAGCGCGAAGCCCTGGGCATAGTCGGCGGCCTTGAGCCGGTGGGTGATCACCTTGCGCACATCGAGGCCCGATTGCAGCATGGCGATCATCTTGTACCAGGTCTCGAACATCTCGCGGCCATAGATGCCCTTGATGGTGAGCGATTTGAAGATCACCCGGTTCCAGTCGACCGTGGTGGGGCCCGATGGAATGCCCAGCATGGCGATCTTGCCGCCCATGATCATGTGATCGACCATCTGGTCGAAGGCCTTGGGAGCGCCGGACATCTCAAGCCCTATGTCGAAACCTTCGGCCATCCTGAGGCGGTGCATGACGTCGCGGAGGTCGTCGCGCGCCACATTGACCGTCACCGCGTCGGCCACCTCGTTGCACAGCGCCAGCCGGTAATCATTGATGTCGGTCACCACCACGTGCCGCGCGCCCACATGCCGGCACACCGCGGCAGCCATGATGCCGATCGGCCCCGCGCCGGTGAGCAGCACATCCTCGCCGACCAGATCGAAGGACAGCGCGGTGTGGACCGCATTGCCGAGCGGGTCCAGAATGGCGCCGATCTCATCGTCGACCTCCGGCGGCAGATGAATGGCGTTGAAGGCCGGGATGCGCAGATAATCGGCGAAGGCGCCGGGCACATTGACGCCCACGCCCCGGGTTTCGGGATCGAGGTGAAAATGCCCGGCTCTGGCCATGCGGCTCTTCATGCCGATCAGATGGCCTTCGCCCGACACCCGGTCGCCCGGCTTCACGGTGCGCACATGGCTTCCGACCTCGGTCACCACGCCCGAAAACTCATGGCCCACCACCATCGGCACGGGGATCGTCTTTTTCGCCCAGTCGTCCCATTTCCAGATGTGGAGGTCGGTGCCGCAGATGCCGGTCTTCGCCACCTTGATCAGAATGTCGTCGGGGCCGATCACCGGAACCGGCTCGTCGCGCATGACCAGGCCCTCGGCCGCCTCCGCCTTCACCAAAGCGCGCATCTCAGATCACTCCCATGTCCTTGCCCGCCGCGGTGAAGGCGGCAATCGCCGCGTCGATGTCCTCCGGGCTGTGCGCCGCCGACATCTGGGTGCGGATGCGGGCCTGACCCTTCGGCACCACGGGGAAGAAGAAGCCCGTCACATAGATGCCCTTGTCATAAAGTCTGGCGGCCATCTCCTGCGCAATCCTGGCCTCGCCCAGCATGACGGGGATGATCGGGTGCTCGCCCGGCAGCAGGTTGAAGCCCACGGCAGCCATGCCGGCGCGGAAGCGCTTGGCGTTGTCAAAAAGGCGGGCGCGGAGATCATCGCCCCGTTCCGCCATGTCGATGGCCTTGAGCCCGGCCGCCACGATGGGCGGCGGCAGGGCGTTGGAGAACAGATAGGGCCTCGCCCGCTGGCGCATCAGGTCCACGATCGGCTGGCTTGCGGCGATATAGCCTCCGGCCGAGCCGCTCAGCGCCTTGCCGAGCGTGCCGGTGAGAATGTCGGCACGCACGCCGGCGCGATGCGGCGTGCCGCGCCCCTGGGGCCCGATGAAGCCGGTGGCGTGGCAGTCATCCACCATCACCAGCGCATCGAACCGGTCGGCCAGCGCGCGGATTTCGCCGAGCTTCGCGAAATAGCCATCCATCGAGAACACGCCATCGGTGACGATGATGACGCGCCGCGCGCCGCCCGCGCGCGCCGCCTTCAACTGGACTTCGAGGTCATCCATGTCGCCATTGGCGTAGCGGAAGCGCTTCGCCTTGGAGAGGCGGATGCCGTCGATGATCGAGGCATGGTTGAGGGCGTCCGACACGATTGCGTCCTGCTCGCCGAACAGGGGCTCGAACACCGCGCCATTGGCGTCGAAACAGGCGGCGAACAGGATCGCGTCCTCGGTGCCGAGATAGTCGGCAAGCCGCCGCTCCAGGGCCAGATGCAGGTCCGAGGTGCCGCAGATGAAGCGCACCGAGGCCATGCCAAGGCCATGGCTGTCGAGCGCCTGTTTTGCCGCCGCGACGAGTTCAGGATGATCGGCAAGGCCAAGGTAATTGTTGGCGCAGAAATTCAGGACCTCGCCGCTCCGCACGAGGATATGGGCGGACTGGTGGCCGAGGATCGGCCGCTCCAGCTTCCACAGGCTCTGGGCGCGGATGGCGCCCAGTTCAGAGGAGATATCGGCAAGCGTGCTGCTCATGGCGAAAGACTACTCCGCCCCGGCCCACGCGGGAAGCGCCCAATTCTTTCAACCCACGGCGGCGCGTGGTACGACAGCGCCATGACACACCCCATCCACATCATCGGCGCCGGGCTGGCCGGCTCCGAAGCCGCCTGGCAGGCGGCGAGCGCCGGCGTTCCCGTGGTGCTGCACGAGATGCGCCCGTCCCGGCAAACCGAGGCGCACAAGACCGGCGGCTTCGCCGAGCTGGTCTGTTCCAACTCCTTCCGCTCGGATGATTCGGCCCAGAACGCCGTGGGTCTGTTGCACTGGGAGATGCGCCAGGCGGGCTCGCTGGTCATGGCGGTGGCGGACCGCCACCAGGTGCCGGCCGGCGGCGCGCTGGCGGTGGACCGTGACGCCTTTTCGGCCGAGATCACCGAACGCCTGCGCCGGCACCCGCTGGTCAGCGTCGCGGAAGGCGAAATCGCCGGGCTTCCGCCGGAAGAGTGGCGGAACGTGATCATCGCCACCGGCCCCTTGACCTCGCCCGCCCTTGCCGGGGCAATCCGCGCCCTCACCGGCGAGGACCAGCTCGCCTTCTTCGATGCCATCGCGCCCATCGTCCCCCGCGAGACGATCAATATGGAGGTGGCCTGGTTCCAGTCGCGCTATGACAAGCCGGGGCCCGGCGGCACCGGCAAGGACTATATCAACTGTCCGATGAACCGCGGCCAGTAAGAGACCTTCGTTCGCAAGCTGATCGATGGCGAGAAAACAGATTTCCGGGAATGGGAGAAGAATACC
>DAISVW010000278.1:0-3946 GCA_036826695.1 Aestuariivirga sp. | reverse complement strand
GCCTGGATCTCAGTTGGCTTTGCCCTGATGCTCCCGGTCGAGGCTTTCTTTGATGCACTGGATCTACAGTAAGCGTTCAATCCGACCTGTCTGGAATCCCGGTGCCTGTTCATCAGTCTGGTCGGAATGACCGTTCCCGACCGCACGACTCAACTTGCTGGTAGGTGTCCGACCTGGATTGCCTGCACTCGGTGGCGGAATCTGTCGGTCAGGTATCCGGTCTACCCCCGAGTTGGCCGGTTACCCGGTCGAGGGCACGCCGAGACAGGATCTGGATGTGCCTGGTCGATGGTCCTGTGCCACTTTTCCGGCGATGGTTGGGCCGGGGTTGTGGCCGGTCAGGCCAAGACCGTTTCAGGCACTGGTGGCGGTGCGAGACCTCGCCAGTTGTGCCGGCGTCAGTCCGGCCGGATCGGCACCGGTGTGGAGGGCGGCAATGGTGTCGCGCAGGTAGGTGTACGGCTCCAAGCCGCTGATGCGGGCCGAGAGAATCAGGGTGTAGGCGATGGCGGCGGCGTTGCCGCCGGCTTCGCTGCCTGTGAACAGCCAGTTCTTGCGACCAATGCCGATGGGTCGCACACCGTTTTCGGCCAGGTTGTTGTCGATGGGGGCGATGCCAACGTCGAGGAATCTGGTCAGTGCCGACCATTGGTTGAGGGCGTAGGTGACGGCTTTCGCAAGGGGCTCGCTTGGTCGGACGACGATGGCCCAGTGATCCAGCAGCGCTTTGAGACGGTCGATTATGGGCTGCGAGCAGGCCTGTCTTTGACGAAGGCGTTCGTCAGGAGGTCGGCGCAGGCAGTCCCTTTCGACCAGATAGAGGTCGCGGATGAGGTCGAGTGCGAGTTTGGCCCGCAGGTCGCCGAGTTCGTGGGCGTCGAAGAATTTGCGACGGGCATGTGCCCAGCAGGCGATCTCGATGATGGTGCCGTCCTTGAAGATGGCATCAAATCCGGCATAGGCATCGGCGACGAGGTAGCCGGCGTAGTCTTCCAGCATGCCCTGCGGGTGCTCGCCCCGGCGGTTTTCGGTATAGTGAAAGAAGGCGGCGTCGGTCGAGCGATAGATCCAGAAGCGGGCGGTGGCGCAGACGCCTGCGCCCGGATCGAGTTGGCGCACCGGAGTATCATCGACATGCAGGACGTGAGCGGCCAGCACCTCGCCTTTGATAGCATTGTACACCGGCTCAAGGAAATGCGCCGTAGCCTGGATCCAATGGACGAGAGTGGACCGCGGCAAGATGACCTGGCTGGCCGCCGCCATCTCGGCTTGGCGGTAAAGGGGCAGGTGGTAGGCGAATTTGCAGATGAAGACATGCGTCAGGAGCTGGTCCGTGGCCTTGCCACCCGGCACAATGCACGCGGGCATGGGCTGACTGACGCGTAAGACCTCTTCATGTTTCCAAGGAAAACCATAGATGAGCTTGGTTATAACCTGTTTACGAAAGCCGCCGGGTACGAAATCGAGTTTCTCGCTGACCTCCCGGTCGACGACCACCAGGGGCGTTCCGTCCGGGGCGAAGCGTTCCGATTCCGGCAGATCGATGGTCTGATTGACGACTTCCAGATGCTCGGGCACTTTGATCCGACGTGGCCCGCGTGGCTTCGACTCCGCACAACCTTTCACCGTCTGAGCCGGCGATTGCACCGCCGTGCCCGTCGGCGGTTGCGATCCCACCTCCGCAGCCACCGAAACAGACTCGCCACCAGGCATGGCCACCTGCCCATCGAACAGGCTGGCCTGGCCGGGATCCATCTGTTCGCTCCGGCGACCGAAGATGTGGCGACTCATCAGATGGATGCGGGCATGCAGCACCTCCATCTTCCGCTGCAGATCCTGAATCTCCTGGCGCATGGACTCGACCATCGTCCGCAGGGCCTGATTATCGCCTTGCAAGGCGGTCTCGACCTGGCGCAACGTGGCAATGAGCCGCTCGGCCTCAACAAGCTGCGCCCGCAACCGGGCGAGTTCATCATCCTGACCAGCGACGACCACGGCATCAGCCATGGTGTATTCTACGGATCGCCCTCTGACGCGTTGACATGTTTCATGCAGCCATTCTTGGAGAGAGATGAATCTGGCCCTGCCATTATCTGCCGATGGTAATGGGGCGCATACGTTGCCCGATGCACCGTGATGCCTTCCAGCACCTGGCCCAGTTCCGCCGAGGACAAAGCCACCACCTCACGGCACGTCCGATCCTCCAAGGCCACCGGCAAAGCATACACCCCCTGTTCCAGACGCTTGGAGGCCAACCAATAGCCAGAACGATCCCACACCAGGATTTTCACCCGACGACGATCCCGGCCCAAAAACACGAAGGCGTCACCGGCATACGGATCCCGACCCAGTTGCTGTTCCACCAGCATTGCCAAGCGGACCGCCTGACAGCGCATATCCACCCAACCGCGATACAACCAGATGGAACGGTTCCCAAGACTCAGCATATCGCCTCCACCAGGCGACGGAGAAACCCGACATCGAACCCGGGATCCACCTCAATCACCAGATTCCGGGCCGTCCGAAGCCGGACGCCAGGTCCCGACACCACTGCCGCGAAACCAGGACTCGACAACGGGTCCTGACCCCGGGCCCGCATCCGCTCCAGTAACCGCCGGAACCGTGGCTCAGGCACACCGGTCTCTCGACAGAAATCGGACACCGTCAATCCTGAGGAATGCCATCGTGATAGGAGTGCATCTCGCTGCGCTTCGGTCATTCGACGAGGAAGGGGTGTTGGCGGTTGGTTCACACAGGCTCCTGGGGGGAGCCTTCTTGTATGCTAATCTCGACGACCGGGCCAGACAGGTCGGATTGAACGCTTACCAGTCATACGCATGCGCTGTGGCACATTGATGGTCATCGGGGATCGGTGGGAATATCGCATCAGGGTACGATCCGTTATCCCGTGCTGATCGCCGTCTTGGATGACCACTCCCGTCTGATCTGTCATGCGCAGTGGTTCTGGCAGGAGGAAGCCGCGGCCTGCGCGCATGTGCTGAAAAGTGCCATCGGTAAGCGGGGCCTACCACGCAGTCTGCTCAGCGACAACGGTGGTGCCTTCACGGCAGCCGAGATCAGCCAGGGATTACATCGGCTGGGCATCCTGGCCGAGACCACGTTGAGCTATTCCCCATATCAAAATGGGAAAATGGAGGTGTTCTGGGGCAGTGTGGAAGGCCGTCTTTTGGCCATGTTACGCACTCATAAGGGGCTGGATCTGTATCAGCTCAATGAGCTGACGTTGGCATGGATTGAACAGGACTATCATCGCCGTCCTCATACCGGTATTACGACCACGCCGCTGAAACGCTATGTGGATTCACCCCAAGTCGGACGGGAGACCCCAAGCGCCATGGAACTGGCACAGGCCTTCACTCGGCGCGAAACTCGGCAGCAACGCCACGGTGATGGCTCTATCAGCCTGGAAGGGAAACGGTTCTGCTTGCCGTCGCATTATCGCACCTTGGATCAAGTGGTGATCCGGTATGCAACCTGGGATCTGGACACGGTCTATTTGGCGAATCCCGACACGGATACCATCTTGGAGCGACTGTATCCCGTAGATCGTCAGGCCAATGCTGATGGAATGCGCGCTCTGCGCCATGAACCAGAATCCGGGCTACCCTCGCCACCGCCCAAGGATCCTGAGGCGCCTTCAGTCCTTCCGCCCTTGCTGCAAACTGCGCTGGATATGGCCAAGGCCGATGCCATCGCTCCCTCCTTCGTCCCCTATGCTCCAGAACCACGTCGGGAGAAGGCATCATGATGCAACCCGATAAGAGAATGGCGCGTTTCAGTTTGGCCTGGAATCCCTTTGCCGCCGCGACATCTCCAGCGGCCTGCCATCTGACTCCGGACATGGAGCTCTTCCTTTGCCGTTGACAGCATCAGGTCGCGCAGGGTGGTTTTGCTCTGGTCCTGGGAGAACCTGGCACCGGCAAGT
>DAISVW010000277.1:0-3956 GCA_036826695.1 Aestuariivirga sp. | reverse complement strand
CAGCGGCCACCTTCTCGCGGCGCAGCGGCATGCCGCTCGTGCCGTCGAGCACGGCGTCGAATTCGAGCCCGTGTTCGGCCTTGAGCCCCGCTGCCGCATCGCGTCCCATGCCGGCCATCGGCGAGGCGTCCTTTACGCGCAGGCGGAACACGCCACTCGACAGGCCATATTGCTCGACAAGCGTCTGGGCATGGCGGCTGAAATCGGCGGGCATGGTGGCGCCGTTGCGGAACGGCAGCAGCTTCTCGCCGAACAGCACAATGATCGCCATGCTGCCGATCAGCAGCGGTACGCCCACAAGCGCGAATTCGAAGAAACCAAAGCCGCCATATCCTGTATCCTGCGAGGCTTCGGACACCAGCACGTTGACCGGCGAACCGGTAAGCGCCAGCATTGATCCGGCATGCGCCGCGAAGACGAGCGGCATCAGCAGTTGCGAGGCATGGCGCTTCAGCCGCACGGCCATCACCACCACGACCGGAAGAAGTGCGGCGATGGCGCCATTGAGGCTGATGATGGCGGTGAGCAGCGCCCCCAGACCCATGGTGAGCACCAGAAGCCGGGTGCGGCTGTCCTCGCCCGCCTTTTCGATCAGCAGCTGGCCGGCCCACGCCGTGACGCCGGTTTTCTCAAGTGCCGCCGACACCACGAACAGCGTGGCGATGAACATGACCGCCGGATCGCCATAGCCGGCCAGCGCCTCGGGAAGCGGCAGGATGCCGGTGGCCCACAGGGAAAGCCCCACAGCCATGGCAACAACAACAACCGGCAGTTTGTTCGAGACGAACAGCACAACCGCGACGGCAATGAGCAAAAAGATGATGGTGACGTCACTCACGCGCGCTTCTCCTCAAGCATCGCCGCCAGTCCGAATCAGACACTGCACTTGCTCTCCCGTTCTCCGAGCGCGCCCATCTCAGATGTTTGGACCGATCTAACCTCAATATTGCGCTGCGCCCGTGCATGTAAAGCTGAATTCCTGGGCATGGGGTGAAAACCGGACCTGACGAGCTCCGTTGTCGACGGCCCGGAGCTTTACGGCAAATGGTTTTCATGCCATGAGCGGAATTGCCCACCTCCACATGCTCAGTGTGCTTGATGAGCCGGGAGGCATGGCTTCTCGAACCGGAAAGCGGCTTGACCCACAGCACCATCATCTTCGCGATCATGATCACGGTGATCGGTCTCTTCATCTGGGGCCGCCTTCCCGTGATGATGGGGGCGCTGATGATGCCGCTGGCGTTGGTCTTCTTTGGTAATCTGCCGCTCGATCAGGTGTTCGCGGGCTTCGGCGACCCGATCATCATCTTCATTGCAAGCCTCTTCATCGTCGCTGCCGGGCTGGAAGCCGCCGGCGTTACCGCCTGGGTCGGACGCCTGCTCGCCCGCGCCGTGGGGACGAGCCCGGTCAGGCTTTCGGTCTTCACCGTGTTGATCGTGGCGGTGCTGAGCACGCTCATCAGCCAGAGCGGGGCGGTCGCCGCACTGGTGCCTGTGGGGATGCTGATGGCGCGGCGGATGAAGCAGCAGCCCTCGAAGTCCCTGATGCCTCTGGCGTGTTCCTCCGCCGCCGGGTCGATGCTGGCGCTCACCGGCACGGCGAAGAACGTCCTGGTGTCGAGTGCTGCCGCGGACGCCGGCTATGGCGAGTTCGGCTTCTTCGAATTCGCCTGGGCAGGCATTCCGCTGCTTCTCGGAACGCTGCTGATCGTCGCCGTGCTGGGGCGCCGCCTCCTGCCCGATCGCCAGTCCCCCAATTTGCCGGAAGACTTCGGCCAGCATGCGCATACGCTCACCGAGCAATTTGCCATAGGGAATAGTGCAAGATTGTATCGCGTGCTGGCTCAGTCGCCGCTGCTCGGCCAGACGCGCGAGACGTTCGATCAGACTTCGGGCGTGAGTCTGATCGCCGTTGCGGGCCTCGCGCCTGATGAAACCGCATCCAAGAACTTTGCTCTCGGCGATGTGCTGGTGTTGCGCGGCAGTTCTGACGCCTTGAGCCAGTATGCCGATGAAAATCGTCTGGGTAGGGTTCCTGAAACCGATGGTTCGGTCGCCGATATCCTTTTCAACCGTCAGTCGGGCCTAGCCGAGGTTGTGGTGAAGCCACGTTCGAAGATGGTGGGCACGGTCATGTCGCCCGGCACCGTCACCGAGAATGGCCAGCTCGTCGTGGTGGCGATCCAGCGCAATGGCGAGGACATGGGCGGCGCGCACACCGGCGAGGGCGAAACAACGCCGGGCGTGACGCTGCAAGCGGGCGATCATCTGCTGCTTCAGGGCACGTGGCGGGCGCTGGAGCGCATCACTTCCGACCCCGACATCATGATCGTCGATTCGCCCACTGCGGTGCGCCGCCAGGCGGTGCCGCTCGGCCCTGGCTCTCCACTCATGCTGGCAATTCTCGCGGCGATGGTGCTGGTACTCGCGACCGGCCTGCTGCCGGCGCCGGTTGGCGTGCTGCTGGCGGCCATGGCCGTGATCGCGGCCGGCATCATTTCAGTGCCACAGGCCTACCGCGCCATTGACTGGAACACGGTGATCCTGGTGGCCTCGATGATCCCGCTCTCCACCGCCATGTACCGCTCCGGCGCGGCCACCGAACTCGCCGATCTGCTGGTGGCCTCGGTCGGTGGGTCGAGCCCGACTATGCTGGTGGCGGGCCTGTTCATGCTCACCGCGCTTCTGGGCCAGGTCATTTCCAACACGGCCACGACAATGATCATGATACCGATTGCAATCACTGCAGCGGCTGAGCTCGGCGTTTCTGCGAAGCCGGTGCTGATGTCTCTCAATGTCGGTGCCTCCGCTGCCTTCCTGACGCCGGTGGCCACCGCCACCAATCTGATCGTCATGGGTCCCGGCGGGTATCGCTTCAGCGATTACTGGAAACTCGGTATTGTCATGATGGTGCTCTATTTCGCCGTTGCCGTATTCTGGGTACCGCTGATATGGCGGTTCTGAACTGAAATCATTCACAAGGGAGTTTAACGCATGTCTTCCGGAGCCGATCTCCTCGACGCCAAGTCCGCCGAAGCCCATCTCCTGCGCTTTCTCGCCGTCGATGGCGTGACCGGCGAGGAAAGAGCCATCGCCGGGGCGGTGACGGATGAGCTTGTCAAGGTCGGCGTGCCGAAAGCCGCCATCCGCTTCGATGACGCCAACAAGCGCATCCCCGTGCCGACCCAGACCGGCAATCTGATCGTCGATATTCCGGGAACCGCCGATGGTCCGCATCTGCTGTTCTCGACCCATCTCGACACCGTGCCGCTGTGCCGCGGCGCCAAGCCGAAGGTGGAGGGCCGCCGCGTGGTCTCTGACGGCACGACGGCGCTGGGCGGCGACAACCGCACCGGCTGTGGCGTCCTCGTCAGCCTCGCCGAGACGCTGATCAAGCACAAGCTGCCGCATCCCCGCATTACGCTTTTGTTCACGGTGCGCGAGGAAAGCGGCTTGCATGGCGCGCGCGAACTCAACCCGAAGGATCTTGGCGGCGCCGTCATGTGCATCAATGTCGACAGCCAGAAGCCCGCCGATCTGATTACCGGCGCGGTCGGCCAGGAGAACTGGGAAGTGGAAATCAAGGGCCGCGCCTCGCATGCCGGCCTCGCGCCGGACCAGGGCATCTCGGCCACGCTGGTGGGCGCGCTGGGCCTTGCCAATGCCCGGCGCGATGGCTGGTTCGGCAAGATCGAGAAGCCCAACGGCAAGGGGACCTCGAATGTCGGCATCTTCGGCGGCAAGGACGGCAAGGCGGCGGGTGACGCCACCAATGTCGTCACCGACTATGCCTGGATGCGCGGCGAGGCGCGCAGCCCTGAGCTTTCCTTCGCGGCGGAAATCGCCGAGGCCTATGCGCGCGCCTTCGAGGAGGCGAAACAGGCGGTGAAGGCAACGGACGGCGCCACGGCGGAAGTGAAATTCACCCATGTGAAGGCCTATCCACCCTTCCATAT
>DAISVW010000276.1:0-3960 GCA_036826695.1 Aestuariivirga sp. | reverse complement strand
GTATCCGCACCGGCGAATCCGGCCCGGACGCCCTCTAACAGACCCCAACCCGATCAAGAAACGAGAAGGAATACACCATGAGCAAGCCAACCGACGTCGCCGGCGTACTGAAGATGATCAAGGAAAAGGACGTGAAATACGTCGACCTGCGCTTCACCGATCCGCGCGGCAAGATGCAGCACCTCACCATGGACGTCTCGCAGATGCATGAGGACGCCTGGGCCGACGGCCTGATGTTCGACGGCTCATCAATCGCCGGCTGGAAGGCCATCAACGAGTCCGACATGGTGCTGATGCCGGATGCCTCGTCGGCGCACATGGACCCCTTCTATGCCCAGACCACCATGGCCGTATTCTGCGACATTCTCGATCCCGGCACCGGCGAGGGCTATGCCCGCGATCCGCGCATGATCGCCAAGCGCACCGAGGCCTACCTCAAGTCGACCGGCATCGGCGACACGGTGTTCGTCGGCCCGGAAGCGGAATTCTTCATCTTCGACGACGTGAAGTTCGCAGTGACGCCCTACAACACCGGCTTCAAGCTGGACTCGGTCGAACTCCCCACCAATTCCGACCGCGACTACGAGACCGGCAACATGGGCCACCGCATGCGCACCAAGGGCGGCTATTTCCCGGTGAACCCGATGGACTCGGCCCAGGACATGCGCTCCGAAATGCTCTCCACCATGGGCGAGATGGGGCTGATCGTCGAGAAGCACCACCATGAGGTGGCATCGTCCCAGCATGAGCTTGGCACCCGCTTCCAGCCGCTGGTGACCGCCGCCGACCACATGCAGATCTACAAGTATGTGATCCACAACGTGGCGCATGCCTATGGCAAGACGGCCACCTTCATGCCGAAGCCCATCTTCGGCGACAATGGCTCCGGCATGCACTGCCACTTCTCGATCTGGAAGGGCGGCAAGACCCAGATGGCCGGCAATCAGTATGCCGATCTCTCGGAAGCCTGCCTCTATTTCATCGGCGGCGTGATCAAGCACGCCAAGGCGCTGAACGCCTTCACCAACCCCTCCACCAACTCCTACAAGCGGCTGGTGCCGGGCTATGAGGCGCCGGTGCTGCTGGCCTATTCGTCGCGCAACCGTTCGGCCTCCTGCCGCATCCCCTACACGTCGAACCCCAAGGCCAAGCGCGTCGAGGTGCGGTTCCCGGATCCCACCGCGAACCCGTACCTGGGCTTCTCGGCCATCATCATGGCGGGGCTCGACGGCATCGTGAACAAGATCCACCCCGGCCCGGCCATGGACAAGAACCTCTATGACCTGCCGCCCGCCGAACTGGCCCAGGTGCCCACCGGCTGCGGCTCGCTGCAGGAGGCGATCGACTCGCTCAAGGCCGACCATGACTTCCTGCTCAAGGGCGGCGTGTTCACCAAGGACCAGATCGAGAGCTACCTCGATCTCAAGCAGGAAGAGCAGGACCGCTACCGGATGACGCCGCACCCGGTCGAGTTCGACATGTATTACAGCTGCTGAGCCAGCCCTCCACCTGGCCGCAACCAGAGCCCCGGCGGCAACGCCGGGGCTTTCTAGTTTGCCGCCCTGCGCGCCTGCGGCACCAGTCATGCAGCAGGCCCGCTTGCCCGGATATCCGGCAAGAGCCTACAGAGGCAGTCCGATGACCGCCCAAACTGCCACGCCGAGCGCCTCCCCCGCCGCCAATTTCCGGCTCGGTGTGCTGCTGGTCGCCGGAGCCGCGATCACCTGGAGCTTCGGAGGCGCGATCGCACGCAACATCACCGCAACCGATCCCTGGACCATCGTGTTCTGGCGGGCCTTTTTCGCTTCGCTGTTTCTTCTGTTGTTCATGCTGTGGCGGGACGGCCCCGCACCAACCGCGCGGATGTTCCGCAAGATGGGGCTGGCGGGGCTTGGCGTCGCCTGCTGTTTCGGCATTGCCTCGTCGAGCTTTGTGATGGCGCTGCAATACACCACTGTGGCCAATATTCTGCTCACCCAGGCGGCAGCACCCCTCTTTGCGGCGCTGCTGGCCTGGATGGTGTTCGGCGAGCGCGTCAACCTGCCCACCTGGATTGCCATCGCGGCGGTCATCTGCGGCGTGGCGATCATGGTGTCTGCGTCTTTCTCTGGCCAGGTTTCGGCGATCGGCGACGGGCTGGCGCTACTGATCACCGTGCTGTTCTCCGCGGCGATCGTGATCACCCGGCATCACCCGGAGGTGCGCATGATGCCCGCCGTCTGCCTTGGCACCGCCATGGCCTGCGCGGCGGCCTTCTTCCTTTCGGGGCCTCTCGAAGTCACGGGAGCGGACCTGTTCTGGCTGTTCCTATTCGGCGCGGTGAACCTCGGCGCCGGACTCGCCATGTTCGTGACCGGAGCGCGGCTGGTGCCCGCGGCACTCGCCGCCCTGGTCAGCACGGTCGAGCCTGTGCTGGGGCCCATCTGGGTCTGGCTCTTTCACAACGAGGTTCCGGGCGTGCGCACGGTGATTGGCGGCGCCATCGTCTTCGCGGCGCTGTTCCTCCATATCCTCAATGACTGGCGGCGGCAGCAAGAGCCGCGGCGTACCAGTTCCACGGCCTGACGGTCTGGGCATTCTCGACCACATAGACCCGGCGCGAAAAGGCAGGTGCGTTCGGCACCTCGTAGAGCCGGCCCGCAGTCATTAAACCGGCCACATGGCGCCGCGGCAGATATCCGGAGCCGCCATTGCGCAGGATGTGATCAAGAGCCCAATCGGATGACGCAACCACCAGGGCGGCAGTCATATCCCATGGGAATGCAGCGGCGTGTTGCCGGCGGAATGCATCGCCATGATCCACATAGACGTAGCTGTCGTCGAAGCGAGGCTCTTCACGTGGCGCGCCGGAGACCATCACCAGTTCGTCATCGAACAGGACGCGGCTGACATAGCGTTCTCCGGCCTGCGGAGCATAGCAGAAGGCGATGTCCACGAGGCCGATCGACAGCCAGCGGTCCAGCATGCGCTGCTCGCCAGGCCAGAGGGCCAGCGCCACGTCCGGGCAGTTCGACCGGACATGCTCGAGAAATCGCCGGCCGGGCCCCTGCCAGAGGTCGAACTCCAGCCCGATATTGCACACACAGGCAAAGCCCTTCGGAAGAGAGACTTCACTGCGGGCCTGCCGCCAAAGCTGCACCATCAGTTCGGCGTAGCGATGGAACTTGAAGCCAGGCGATGTCAGATCCGCGCCGGATTTGTTGCGGTGAAGAAGCTTCTGGCCGATCTCCCGCTCGAGGGCGTTCATGCGCGCCGTCACAGTGGAGGGCGTCACGTTGAGCCGCTTGGCAGCCGCCACCAGGCTACCCGTTTCAACAACTTCCAGAAACGTGCGAAGTTCGTCGAGGTTCATTGCCTTCATAATTCGATATTTTCGAATATAATGCCGAAAAAATTTTGATTTTCAAATTGTTTTTCATCTGGCACTTTTGGGCAAACAGACCAAGGAACGGCACATGGATTTCATCCATTTCCTGTCGAGCCACATGCTGGACCCCGCGCTGGGCGGCAAACGCCTGTACAAGAACGTGGTGGCGCAGGCGGTTCATGCCGAGGCGGTGGGCTATCGCGGGGTCGGCATTCCTGAGCATCACCTGCTCAACATCCTGCTGATCCCGGCCCCCTTGCAGATGGCCGTGAAGATTGCCGCGCACACCGAGAGAATCCTCCTGGTCACCTCCGTGTGCCAGCTTCCAATCCGCGACATGCGGATTTTCGCGGGCGAAGCAGTGCAGGCGCAGGCCCTGTGCGACGGCCGGCTGATGCTTGGCGTCGGCAAAGGCGCCTTCGGTTTCGAGACAGCGCGCTTCGGCGTCGCCATCGAAGACACCAAGCCGCAATTCGAGGAAGATATCAGACTGCTGGAATCGCTGCTGACCCAGGAAGAAGTATCCTGGGAAAGCCCGCGCTACGGCTTCCCGCCGCTGACCATCATGCCGCGGCCCGAGGACCCGATTCCGC
>DAISVW010000275.1:0-3993 GCA_036826695.1 Aestuariivirga sp. | reverse complement strand
GCACGCCGCCTTCCCAGGTGGTGGCCTTCTCGCTGCGGAACGGCGTGGTGCCGCCGTCCGGCCACCAGGCGGCCATGGCGCCGTTGTCGGTGGTGTAGAGCACGATGGTGTTGTCGGCCACCTTCATGTCGTCGAGCGCCTTGAGGATCTGGCCGACCTGCCCGTCATGCTCCATCAGGCCGCTGCCATAGATGTCGTCCGCCGAGGAATAGGGCTGCGCCAGATAGCGGTTCTCGGGCTTCAGATGGGTGTAGATGTGCATGCGCGACGGCGCGAACCAGGCGAAGAAGGGCTTTCCGGCATCCGCTGACTTGCGCATGAAATCGACGGTGCGCCTCGCGAAATCCTCATCGATGGTGCGCATTCGCTCGATCGTCAACGGCCCGGTGTCGGTGCATTCCTGCTTGCCCCAGGCGCCGAAGCGCGGGTCGGCGGGTGCGGGGTTGTCGGCGTCCGTCGCCTTGCAGTCGAGAACGCCGCGCGGCCCGTAGCGGGCGGTGAAATCCGGGTCCTTCGGCCAGTCGGGATCCTCGGGCTCTTCCTCGGAGTTGAGGTGGTAGAGATTGCCGTAGAACACGTCGAAGCCATGCACGGTGGGCAGGTGCTCGTTGCGGTCTCCCAGATGGTTCTTGCCGAACTGGCCGGTGGCATAGCCCTGGTCCTTCAGCACTTCGGCCAGCGTCGGGTCGAGCTTGCTGAGGCCGACGGGCGAGCCCGGAATGCCCACCGTGGTGAGGCCGGTGCGGATCGGCATCTGGCCGGTGATGAAGGCGGCGCGGCCCGGCGTGCAGGTGGGCTCGGAATAGTGATCGGTGAACAGCATGCCGTCCCTGGCGATGCTGTCGATGTTGGGGGTCGGCACCATCATGCCGTGGCTGTAGGCGCCGATGTTGAAGTAGCCCACATCGTCCGGCATGATCATCAGAATGTTGGGCCTGGTCTCCGCCTGCGCGGGCAGGCCCAGCAGGCAGAGCAGCAGCCCGGCTGCCGCGGCGGTCTTGAGTGGCGGCATGAGAGGCCTCCCGGCGTGTGTTGAGGACAAGGGCTGATATATTCTTCTGATCGCCGCAAGGTCAAGCAGGCCCGGCAGCGGCCCATTTGCGCGCTTGATCGCCGGGGTTTCGGGCGGTATGCGGAGAGATCAGGGTGTTTGTCTGATCTGACTGACCGTTTCGTGGTGTTCCGCCGTCATGCCGGCTTGTGCAAGGGTGATGCCGGACAGGAAACGACGGGTCAGCGGAAACTCGACCACCCCGAGGGCGATTAGCTCAGTTGGTAGAGCGCTTCGTTTACACCGAAGATGTCGGGAGTTCGAGTCTCTCATCGCCCACCATCAAGATCGTGGACACGCGAGCTGCGATGTGACGAATTCGCCTGTTCATCACATTCTTTCTCGCATCCGCAGGATGGGTGAGGGCAGAGAATGCCACAATCGAACCTCGTCTTCTCTGCGTCCAACGATTGTGCGATGATCTCCAAGAGGAGTTTGCATGTTCAGGTTTCTGAAGCGGCGTGCATTCAAGAAGCAGCTGAAGAAGGCGACGGCGGACGGCGTTCTCAGCGCTGACGAGGCGCAGGCCCTCGAGGCGGTGGGGGTGGATCAGGAGTATGCCGACAAGGCGAGGACCGAACAGTACCTGAAGGTCACGGCCCCGATCATGGAGCAGATCCACAAGACGCTTCGCGTATCCGCCGAGCAGGAAGCGGAACTTCTGGAGATTGGCAAGAAGCTGAAGATCGACGCCAACTTCGATGACGCCTTCCGGATGTGCCGGTTGCTATGGGCGGCTGAGAACGGCGAGGAATTTCATCTCTCGCCCGTTGCAACCGATGTGATGCTCCAAAAGGGCGAAGTCTGCTATTTCAACCAGCAGGCTGCCTGGGGCCAGGTCAAGACCGTGAACACCCGGGCGGGATACTCAGGATTTTCCACGAGCATCAGGTTGATGAAGGGCGTGAGCTATCGGGTGGGAAACCTCAAACCTTACTTCACCTCGTCGGAGCAACTGGTCCAGAAGGACGTGGGCACCCTGTGCCTGACGAACAAGCGATTGTTCTTTGTTGGTGACAACAGGTCGACGTCCATCAATCTCTCTCGTATCGGCGCCATCGAAGCCCACGTGGACGGCATTGAGGTGACGAAGGATCGAGGCGCCAACGATGCCTTCCTCATGCCGCAACTGCCGTCGGAGTTCTGCGTGATGGCGGTCCGGCAGATCATCTAGTGTCGAGTTGTCGCGCCCCCCGCGGAGTGGGACTTGAGGTTACCGGCCCAGACGTCCTTCAGCTTTCCGCCATCATCGAGATGGCACGGGTCAGAAGGCCCACCAGAATGGCCCGGCGCTCCGGCGCGGTGAGATTGGCGCGGTTCAGGCGCTCCCAGACGGTGACACCGCAGAGCGCCATCAGTACGCAGACGAGGGGTTCACCAGGCGCTTCATCAATGATCGCCTCACGGATCAGCGCTTCCAGTCCGGCATCAACCGCCTTGAGGAATTGATCGAGTTCCGGAACGCGATCTCGATCATTGCCGGCAGCGATCAGCCGCAATGAACCGCGCATGTAGAAGGCATCGATTTCGCCGACCAGGCGATCCAGCCTGGCGGCCGTCGTTACCTGGCCGGCGAACACGCGTTCCGAATCGGCCGGGGTGAGCAGGCGAATTTCCTCCGCCACATGCTGGCCGCAAGCCGTCACCAGCGACCCCAGGGTTGGAAAATGCCGGAGCACGGTCGCCGGGCCCACTCCCGCTCGCTCCGCAATATCCGCGAATGTCGTCGTCACCACGCCCTGCTCATCGTGCAGCGCCATGGTCGCCCTCACGATTCGATCGCGGGTATCATCGCGGGCGTCCGCGCGTTTCTTCATGCGATATTGCCGGGGCATAGGAATCCTATTGACGGAATCTAAATTCCATGAAATTATGATTTCGCAAAATATACGATTTCGACCATTCTGTCAAAAAGTGAGTAGGAGAGATTCTGCAATGGCCATCCAACATGCCGCGCCGAAAGCCGCTGAGGCCGTTTCCGCCCCGCAGCGGTGGTTCCTTTCGCTTCCCACCTGGATCCGCGCCGGTGGCGGGGAAACAAACGGCACCATGAGCCTGATCGAGCAAGTCATCCCGCCAGGCTTTGAATCGCCCTGGCATATTCACCTCAATGAGGATGAATCGTTTCTGGTGGTCGAAGGGCGGCTGACCGTGATGGTCGCCGACCGCGCCGTCACGCTCAACACGGGTGGCTTCGCTTTCGGTCCGCGCGGCGTTCCCCATGGGTTCCGCGCCGAGGGGACAACGCCCACGCGTCTCATCCTTCTGACCAGTGGCGGGACGTTCGCGGAATTCGTTCGCGCCGCCAGCGTGCCTGCCGATGGCTCGCCACCGCCAGAGCCGTCAGAAGCAGATATCCCGAAGCTCATCGCCGCGGCCCAGGCCCACGGCCTTTCCATTCTCGGTCCACTGCCCAGGTTCTGACCGGAACCATGGCGGGTCGGGACGCAGCCCCGGCTATTCCTCGCGGAAGGCCCTGGAGAAGCTGTCTTCGAGGGGCCGCAGCAGGTAATCGAGGAAGGTGCGGTCGCCGGTCCTGATGAAGGCCTCGACCGGCAGGCCGGACTGGATCTGGTTCTGGCTGAGGCCCTCGGGAAGCATCTTCGCGAGCTGGATGCGGGCCGTGTAGAAGGATTCATGCCCGTTGGGGTCGGTGAAGCGGTCGGCCGAGACGTAGGACACCTCGCCCGGCACCTCCGGCGTGGTCTTGCTGCTGAAGGCGATGAGTCTCAGCTGGGCGGGCTGGCCCACCCGCACGGTGTCGATGTCCTGCGGCGCGATGCGCGCCTCGACCAGCAATTCGTAATTGGTGGGGAGAATTTCGGCCACTACGTCGCCGGGCTTCAGGGCGCTGCCAACCGTGGCTTTGGGCAGGCGGAGGATGATGCCGTCGTCCGGCGAGCGGATCACCGATTTGGCCAGAATATCCTCGTGGCGGAGCA
>DAISVW010000274.1:0-4004 GCA_036826695.1 Aestuariivirga sp. | reverse complement strand
ACTTCCAGAAGGCGCTGGTGCCCATAGGAAAGCGTTCCGGCCCGCTGGCCGGCGCGGGCGCCAAGCCCGACACGGTCCAGGATCGCGTGGCTTGCGCGGGCGCCCGGCTGGTGCGCGGCGAGCGCCACATTTTCTTCGGCTGTGAGATTTCCATAAATGCTGGTGATCTGGAACGTATAGGCGATGCCGCGCTGCACCCGGCGGAAGGCCGGGAGTGCCGTCACATCCTCGCCCGCGAAGACGACCGTGCCGGAACTTGGCGCCAGCCGCCCGGAAATGAGGCTCACAAAGGTTGTCTTGCCCGCGCCATTGGGCCCGATCACCGCCCGCACTTCGCCCGCCGCCAGGCTGAAATCCACGTCCTCGACAGCTTTGAGGCCGCCAAAGCTGCGCGACAGATGGCGGGTTTCGAGAAGCGCGCTCATGGCAGCCACGGCAGAAGCCGCTCCCGCAACGTGCCGAGAATGCCTTTCGGGAAGAACAGCACCAGCAGGATCAGCGCGACGCCGACCACCAGCAGGCTCGCCGAGGTGAAGCCGCTGGCGAAATCGACGAGCAGGAACATCAGCGCGGTGCCGAGCAACGGCCCGAGAACCGTGGCAGCGCCGCCGAGCAGCGTCCACAGCAGGGGATGGATCGAATACTGGATCGAGGCCAGTGTTGCGCCGGCATAGGCGAACATCAGCGCATAGGCCGCGCCCGCGAAGGCGGCGAAGGCGCCGGACAGCACGAAGGCGATGAGCTTGTAGCGCGCCACGTCATAGCCCAGCATGGCGGTGCGGCTCTCGTTCTCGCGGATGGCGATCAGCACATGGCCGATCCGCGAGCGCACGACGATGAGGCAGATGGCAATGGCGAGCGCCAGGAAACCGAGCGCCAGATTGTAGCGCAGCAAAGGATTGGCAAGGTTTGCCTCGAAACCGAGGAAGGAAAAGCGCCGCAGCTCGTCGGCAATCACGATGCCCTCGTCGCCGCGCGTGATGTCGCCGAAATAGAGTACCGTGAGAAAGGCTGCCTGGCTGAACATGAGCGTGACGATCATGAAAGCGACACCGGTCGCCCGCAGCGCGATGAGGCCGATGACGAAGGACACGGCGATTCCGGCAATGAGCCCGAGCAACAGCGCCTGCGGTGGGCTGAGGCCCAGCCGTGTCGCGCCCAGCGCCGCGCCATAAAGGCCGGCGGCGAAAAACATCGCGTGACCGAGGCTCAGGAGCCCCGCGTAGCCGAACAGGATATTGTAGCCCAGCGCATAGATGGCCAGCACCATGATGCGGGTGAAGGTCAGTACCACATAATCGCTGGCCACGAATTGCAACAGGAACAGCGCCGCAATCACCGCCGCATGGAGCAGTATGACACGCACGCTCATCGGGCGGCGGTCCCGAACAAGCCCTGCGGCCGCAGCACCAGAACGAGCGCCACGGCGAGCGTGGCGATGATCGAGGCGAGGGTTGGCGTGAAGAACATCGAAATGATGCCATCGGCGAGGCCGATCAGCAGCGCGGCGATGACGCTGCCACGGATCGAACCGAGCCCGCCGATGATGACCACGATAAAGCTCATCAGCAACGGATCGAGCCCCATCAGATAATGCGCCTGCTGGATCGGCACGATCAGCACGGCGGCGATCGCCACCAGCGCGGCGCCCGCCACGAAGACGGCGGCATAGACCTGGTTGACGGGAATGCCAAAGGCGGTGGCGGTCTCGCGGTCAAACTGGGTGACGCGCATGATGAGCCCCGCCCTGGTGCGCGCCAGCACCCACCAGACGAAGAGCAGGAGAACGGCGGAAGCCAGCACCACGAACAGCTTGTAGCCGGAGAAGCCGAACCACGGAAAGGCGATCCGGTAGGTAAACGGCGCCGCCACCGGCTTGGCATCGGCCCCGAACACGCTGAGCGCCAGCTGCTGGATGACGAACATCAGGCCGATGGTGGCGACGATCGTCGCTTCCGGATCGTAACCGATGCGCCGCAACAGCAGCCGCTCGGTGACAAAGGCCAGGGCGCCGACCGCCACCGGCGCCAGCACCAGTGCTGCGAGAAAGCCGGCGAGCGGGCCGCCCGGGGTGAGCTTGGCGATCCACCAGGCGAGCATGGCGCCCAGCATGAAGAATTCGCCATGCGCCACGTTGACGACACGCATGACGCCGAACACCAGCGACAGTCCGAGCGCCGAGAGCGCCAGCACCGCGGCGGCCACCGTGCCTTCGAGAATGGCGAGCAGAAGATGGGGGAAAAAGGACAAGGGCGCCGCCGTTCGATCCTGCCTCGATGAAACAACATGGCCGGGCGCGATTGCCCGGCCATGCCGAATGCCAGCCGCGAGCTTAGAGCGGCATCTTGGTGTAGTCGGCCTCTGGCTCGTAGAGGCCTTCCTCGATGGTGGTGCGATAGACCACCTCGCCCACGCCGTTCTTCACCTGGGTGATGTTCTGGTGGCCGAAGCTCTGGTGGATCTTGCCGTTGAACAGCTTGTCGCCCTGCGGGTGTTCGTTGCTCTCGGGGATTGTTGTGATCGCTTCGGTGGCCTCGATCAGCTTCGCCTTGTCAGCCGGGCCCTGATAGCCAGCGGCTTCCATCGCCTGCTTCAGGATGTAGAGCGTCTCCCAGCAGCCGAACATGTGGGAATAGGTCGAGATATCGGCGGCATCTGCGACGCTGGCGCCATTGGCGTCGACCCCCACCTTGCCGCGATAGAAGGTGTCGAATGCGGTGGGCTTGGCGCCCGCAAAGCGCGGATAGGCCTCCCAGAGATATGAACCCTCGAGGAATTCGAGGCCGGGGCTCTTGAGGTCAACGGCTTCCAGGCTGTCGATAAAGCCGAACAGGGCCGGATGCTGAGACCCGAAATGCTCACCCATTTCCTTGACGAAGGTGAGCACCGCGGGGCCCACCATGACGTGGTAGATCACCTCGGTGTCCGCCGGAATCTGCGGGAAGTAACGGGTGAAGGAACTCTCGGTGGGCGGGATCGGGATCAGCGCATTGACCTCGCCGCCCTGCGCCTTGATGGCGGCGGAGAAATAATCGCGGTGATCGTAGCCGAAGGCGAAATCCGGGAAGATCATGGTGACCTTCTTGCCGACGTTCTTGGCAATCCACGGCGCCATGGAGATCACCTGGGACTTCACATCGGTGATGCCGGGCTGGAAGGTATAGCGGTTAAGGGCACCCGAGGCCCCGTGATGGCCCTCGGACACCACATAGTAGGGCAGCTTCAGCTCGCCGGCGCGCGGCGCCGAGCCCATCACCACATGGCTGAACAGCGTGCCGAAGGCGACGTCACACTTGTGCTGGGTGGCGAACTTCTCCACCACTTCGGCACCTCGGCCGGGGTCGGTGGCGTCATCCTCGGCGATGATCTCGATCTGGCGGCCATTGATGCCGCCCTGCTCATTGATCAGCTTCACGGCGGCGTTAGTGGTCTGCTCGTACCAGCGGCCATAGGCGGCGCCGATGCCGGTGCGGTGCACCTGGAAACCGATGCGAATGGGTTCCGACGATTGCGCCTGGGCATAGCGCACATAGCCGGGGCCGGCGAACATTGCCGCCGCGCCGGCACCCGCCAGCTTCAGGGCGGAACGGCGCGAGACGCGCTTGGTCTGAGGGACGATGAGTTTTGACTCCGGCATGGTTTCCTCCTGTGATTATGCAGGGCCTTTCTGGGCGGCCCGGTCTTTGCCGGGCCAGATCATAGCAAATTGATTGCGCCCGGATAGTGGCTTCAACCCCGGCCTGTGGCGCCTCACGCGATCCGCCGCAAAAGATCCAGAAGCAGCTTCTGCTCGGCGGGCTTCAGGGGGTTCAGGGTCTCGGCGGAAATCATCAGGCCGCGGCTGATCCCGTCCTCCACCAAGCGCTTGCCTTCTGGGGTAACGGCAATCAGCATGCGGCGGCCATCCTCGGGGTCGGGGCGGGTTTCCACACGGCGGCGGCGGAATCGTGCGGCCACCAGCCGGAACGCCTGCAGCATGCCGTCGGGCGACTCGGTGTCGACCG
>DAISVW010000273.1:0-4067 GCA_036826695.1 Aestuariivirga sp. | reverse complement strand
AGGTGAACAGCCGCCGTCTTGCATCGCTGCAGCCATGGGCTTGGCGGCACGCCCAGCGCGCAGAGCTAGCTGCATGAACCGACGCAGACACGAACCCAAGCAGGCAAGCTAAAAAAATAGTGGGGCGCAGATATTCATTACGATAATTAAATAAAAAGCAGCCTGACCTTACAACCAGATGGATGGACCAGATACTCCGTTAGACAGCGCGCTAGGTAGTTTCAAATGATTTGACGGCGGACAGCTCGGCGCGGCGCGGCGCCACGGCTTGGTGTCATCGCGCCCCGGGCGCCTCATGAGTGGCCAGATGCGCGCGTAGCGGATCGGACCAGACGGGCGAGCGCATATCGCGCAGCATCACATGCAGGTGGTTGGCCCAAGGGGCCTCGGGCGGCGCGACCGAGTATTGCGGCGTCTGAAGCAACTCGACGAGGAATGGCCCGATCGCTATGGCGCTGAAGTGCTGCGATCCGGGCTCTGCCAGATCACCACCGGCCCAGGTCGCGATGATTCGGCCATCCTGCAGCGCAGCGCTTATGCGGCGGCGGTATACGGCAGAAACCGCCGGGTGCAGGGTCGAGAGCAGTTCGTCGAGTGAGGCAGAAAGTCGCGTTCGGGCAACAGGGGGAAGCTGGGCGACGGGCAGGACGATATGCGGGCCGCGGGCGAGCGCCGCCGTGTCAGGCTTCGGTTCAAGCGCGGCGATCATCACGGCGTTGGGTGTTTCGTTCTCCAGCGGGGCGCGTTGTGGGAAGCCCCCCGGCTGACGCCAAGCCGCGCGGCGCTGACGTTCCGGGATTTCGAGCCAGAAAGCCCGGATGTTACGGATGAGCCCGAGGCCCGAGCTTTGCCCACGCTGCCAAGTGAGCGGATCCGAGAGGGTCCCGTCCGTCGAGGCCGGAACCACCACGGGAAAGAAGCCCAGGAACAGCGGCGTGCCATGCACCTGCCAGTCCGCCCCATCGCGCAACATGGTCAGGTTCAGGCTGAGATGATGCGCCTCGATTCGTAGCGCCCAGACCCGATCCCGGGGCCGCCCGAAGACCGCGACGGCTAAGCCCTCAAACTGCCGCCAGCGCTCGGCGGAGCCAGGCGGATACCAGCTCCAGGTCTCGGCGCCGGGGTTCATTCCGCCGATCGTCGGCCGCTGCAGCGCCTGCGGCTCTGGTTCGGCGCCCGCAGCCCGCATCGCCGCGACCAGATCGTCAATCGTGGCGAAGCGCCGGTCTGGAAACAGGCGGGTCGCCGCATCCACCAGGCTGGGGCTTGCCTGATCCTCAAGCCGACCGATGAGCTGCTGGCGGTTCCGGATCATTGACACGATCTCATAGCCGCCAGACCCGAGTGCCGAGCCCAGCATCGCCTCGAACGCCATTCGCTGCTGAAAGGACAGCGCGGCGACCTCGAGGCCCCAGCCCGGGACGCACCAAGCCAATACGGCGCAAAAAGAGGGTGTCTGGGACGGATCACGGCTGGGGGTGCGCTGCGGCGCGTCTAGCGGGAAGAACAGCCGGGAGCGCTGTGTGGCGTCCAGGCTGGCGGCCAGTTGCTCCACCGCCGCAGCCAGGTCGTGCACCATCAGGTTCACCCGCGCGCGCCCCGCCGGATCGGGGCGCATCGCGCGGAATGGCGCGGCTTGCTGGCTCACTGCGGGAGGCGAGCCGCCCGTGCGATGCGGCCCCTCATGAGCGCCCGCCCCGGCCGGCCACAGCGCGAGGAGAGCGAGTCCCATCGCCTTCACCACTCTCTGCGCAGCCCGGCCGCAGGTGCCGGGCGCGATCACGGGTGGCACGCCGAGCGCGTCTGTCGGATGCCCCACGGCCTATGGCTGCCTGATAAGCGTTGCCACGGACACATGCGGCCAGCTGAGGCCGTTGAAGTTCAGCAGTACACGCTGGCTATACTGAAGCTGCAGCTGGACCTCGCCATCGGGCAGCTTTACCTGCTCAATCCAGAAGACCGAATCGGTCTGGACGGTCCGGGCATTCGGCGACGCGCCGCCGGCAGCGCCGTCCAGGAAGGCGATGTTGGATGTCCCGCCGCCGCTGGCGGGCGGGCTCACCTTGGCGGTCGATGTCGAGAGCTCGAGCGTGGTGGTTGACAGGATGGTCTGCCCGTTCAGCGCCGCAAGGAGGACGCTGTTGGGATTGTCGAGCATGGCCTGGGTGACGTTCGGAATGTCCTGCGCCGGCGTGCGGTTGGCGCTTGGAGTGCTGAGGTTCGCTTCGTCGTAGGGGATCGTCTTGTCAGGCTGGCCGATTTCGAACGGCGTGATGCTGACAGGCGAGATCGGGGGCGGGCCGCTGATGGTGAAGGCTGTTCCCTGAAGCAAGACCGCGGTGCCATGGGGTATGGTCGCCATGCGCGCTACGGTCGCAGGGTCGGACGGAGCGGTGGTGGCGGGAACGCTCAGCCACAGGCCGGGCTCGGCGTGCAGGCCGGCAGGCTTGCCGTCAGGGCCTTTCGCGATGGCGTCCGTGACGGTCTGGAAGTAGTGCAGCGCGCGCAGATTGATGTCACCCTGCAGCAGCCCGCGATTGGGGACATCGCCTGGAACCTCCTCGACCACCAGCGTCTCGAGGGTCTGGTTGAGTTCGAGAAACGCGTCCTTCTGATTCTGGACCGGACGCCAGATCTGGTTGAAGCCAGCCCCCTTCCATGTCCCGACAAGCTGTCCGAGCGGGCCGAGGGAACCGGGCTCAGGTGCGGGCGGCGAGGCCTTGGAGCCGGAACCCACGGCATGAAAGCCGGCGCCTGGAAAGGTAAAGTTCCTGGGTGATGGCATCTTGATCTCTCCGAAGCTTCTGGGGGTAGAGGCGCCGCGCCGCGTGGTGCGGGAACCAGGTGGTGGGGCAAGTCGCGATCCGACCGGCCATTTCGCTGGCGCCCTTCATTTCCGACCGGGCGAACCATGGGGCGGCCCTGCCCGATTAGGGGCTGCAC
Organism: Aestuariivirga sp.; assembly: GCA_036826695.1. Lineage (GTDB taxonomy): Bacteria > Pseudomonadota > Alphaproteobacteria > Rhizobiales > Aestuariivirgaceae > Aestuariivirga. The sequence continues at coordinate 1,124 of DAISVW010000273.1, read as the reverse complement.
CGGGGCGGCGCGGGCGCATGTGCACGGCGCTCCGATGTGGCGCCCGCCCCACTCAGGGGTTACTCCAGGACGGTGCGTATTCGAAACTGGGGCCGGCCATGCGACCATGGCCGTTGGGTGTTCTGAGCAGTGCCTGGGCGAGATACTTGAGCTGGTACATCATTGGTACTGCCTCGCTCAGCGTGTCCGGCCGTCCATTGCATGCGACATGCAGCTGATGCAGGAGGCGCGTGTAAGCCTGATTGAACGCCATTGTCTGCTGCCACAACGGCGAGCCCACCGGGTAAGTCGCAAGCTTCGGATTGGGCGCCATGTCGGCGACCGCATCCCAGCGCACCTCGACCTCCGGGCCGGTCGGTGCGGCATCGGGCCGGTCGCCGGGGCGGTACCTGCGCCCATGCCTGATCTCGTTGAAGCGAAAGAAATGCGCGTACTCGATGTCCTGCCCGAACAGCACATGGTTGGGATCGAGAAGGGTGCCGTCGATGCCCTCGCCCTGGCCCACGATCTCGTCAATGCCGAGCAACGCATCGGCCAGGCCATGCACGGCGACGAGGCGGCCGCCGGCGCCGTAATACTGGTCCGCGCTGATCTGCCGGGCCGGGTCACCGGTGAAGATGCCACCCGGCGTCACGGTATCCAGCCGGACCAGCGCCTCGCGGAGCGCGGCGTAGAACTGGCCGATGGTATCGTAGCGATCCGGCTGGGGCGGCGCAGACGCCGGCGCGGGATGCTCGATCCGCAGGAAGATATCCATGGCATGCTGCGAGAACTTTTCGAGCGACACCGTGAACGACCCGTCGCTGTGCGGCAGCGCGGTGGGATAGGCCGGGATGAAGTCTGGATGGTCAATGGAAGGGGAACCGCCCACTGCGTTTAGGATATTGGCGGCCTGCACCATGTGCAGCATTTCCTCCATGACGACGCTTTGGATGGTCTGATAGGCGAAAATATTGACCTGCGAGTCCATGCTGTACAGAGCACAGAGATAGACGGGTATGGTGGAGTGCTCGAGCTCGATGGCGGTCTGCAGATGGGCGCGTAGCTGGTTGAGCGTTTCCATGCGTGGCGGCGCCGGCGCCCGCGGAGGGCCTTCGGTTGTCTCCGACAAGGGACGCAACAGC
>DAISVW010000272.1:0-4069 GCA_036826695.1 Aestuariivirga sp. | reverse complement strand
CAGGATGACGCAGCCCTGCCGGCCCCAATATTCATGGAGCGTCAGGATCAGGTCCTGGAAGGAGCGGGTGGGGTGGATCGTCATCGGCGGGGAACTGGCCGGGCGGCCCGGCGCAGGGGGCTCAGTCCTCGGCCGGGTAGTAGACTCCGGTCCGCGGGTCCTGGCGGAGGCGGCGGAGGGCGGGCTGGCGGCGGCGGTCATCGGCGCGTACGCGGGCCTTCGCGGTGGTCAACCCGTTGCGCACCAAAAGCATCGCAAACAGCAACAAAATCGCTACTGCCGCAACCATGAAACCCTTCACAACAACCATCGGAACCTCCAATGACGCTCGTCATCCGCTACTATAGGCAGAAACCGGCAGGCAATGCACGCGATTCCCGCAGGCTGGCGATAAGCTGAGGATAACATAGGAAGTTTGGCAACCGTCTGCAAGTCAGGGCGGGACGAAGGCGTTGCCCTGGCGCAGAATGGCGTTGGCTTCGGGTGTGAAAACGTTTCCATCGCCATGCAGGACCAGCCCGGGACCCAGCCGGAGGGGGGCGCCGGAGGCCTTGACGGCCTGGACGATGACGCGGGAGGCGGGCGCGCCGGCGCGGGGGAAAAGTGGCGAAATCGTCACGGCGCCGAAGCCCCGGTCCAGGGCGGAGAGAAGAAATCCCAGCGATTCCGTGCGGTTGACAATGGTGATGGTGCCGCCGGGGCGGCGCTTCGCATGCAGGAACGTGCCCCAGAGATGGAGGTCTTTTTCGCCAAACGCGTGGGCCCGGGCCTTGCCGGGCGTGGGCGACGGGGTGGATTTGCCTTCGTCATGGAAGGGCGGGTTGGCCATGGCGTGGTCGAAAACGGCGGGGCCCGGGGGCATGTCGCGGAGATCGCCGCGGACCACGGTGAGCCTGTCCAAGACATTGTTTCGCTTGGCATTTTCCTCGCACAGCGCGGCGGCGGCGGGGTCGATCTCGATGCCGGTGAGGCGGGTTCCGGGGCAGCGGGCGAGAAGACAAAGCGCCGCAACCCCTGCCCCGATGCCGGCCTCGATCACCGTATCGGAGGCTTCGGCGGGCACCGCGGCGGCCACGAAGACCGAGTCGATTCCGGCTCTAAAGCCTTTCAAAGGCTGGAGAATTTTCAACCGGCCGTCGAGGAAGCCGTCATCGCTGAGCTCAACCGTCCGCATCTGGCCAGCTTGGCCCGGCGGCCTGGCGGCGGCAAGGGGGCATATGGCCAAGCTGTAGGCAGTTGTGCTTTAATCTCCTGAAACACATAAGGAAACGCTTCATGGGCGTGGTCATTCCGCTGGATGGGTCGGGCAACAAGAAGCGGCCCAGCATCGAGCCCTTGCTGAAACTCACCGCCGCCGACATGAACCGCGTCAACGGCGCCATTCTTTCGCATGCCAGAAGCCATGTCGAGCTGATCCCGGAAATAGCGAATCATCTCATCAATTCAGGGGGTAAGCGGATTCGTCCGATGCTCACCCTGGCGGCCGCGCGGATGTGCGGCTATGACGGCGGGCATCATCTGAAGCTCGCCACCGCGGTTGAATTCATGCACACCGCAACGCTGCTCCACGACGACGTCGTCGACGAGAGCGACCTGCGCCGCGGCAAGCAGGCGGCCCGGGTCATCTGGGGCAACCAGGCGAGCGTGCTGGTCGGCGACTATCTCCTTGGCCAGGCTTTCAAAATGATGGTCGAGACGGGCTCTCTGGAGGCCCTGCGCATCCTCTCCAACGCCGCCTGCGTGATCGCCGAGGGCGAGGTGCTGCAGCTCTCGGTGTCGCAGGACACCTCCACCACCGAAGATGCCTATATGCAGGTGATCGTTGCGAAAACCGCCGCGCTGTTCGCCGCGGCCGCGGAAGTCGGCGCGGTGGTGGCTGCCCGGCCGCACAGCGAGCAGGCGGCCCTTGAATCCTATGGCCGCAACCTGGGCATCGCCTTCCAACTCATTGATGATGCTCTGGATTATTCCGGCTCCACCGAGAAGCTGGGCAAGGGCGTGGGCGATGATTTCCGCGAGCGCAAGATCACCCTGCCGGTGGTGCTGTCCTATCGCCGCGGCGCGACCGAGGAGCGGAATTTCTGGAAGCGGACGCTCGAAGACGGCAACCAGGCGCCCGATGATTTCCACTATGCCAGGAAACTGATGGAGCGCCATGGCGCGCTCGCCGATACGGTCGAGCGGGCCAATCATTATGGCGACATCGCACGTGACGCGCTGGCGATTTTTCCCCAATCAGATCTGAAGGATGCGCTGCTGGAGGCGGTGGAATTCTGCGTCGCGCGGGCCCACTGAGCCTTACGCCAGAATAGTCCGCGCCACCCACCAGCGGGGATCAAGATCAGGCGCGGCCTGTTCATCCTCATGGAGCGCCACGCAGGTGGCCCCGGAGCCTGACATGAAGGCGCGGACCACGCCAGGCGTTTCTGAAAGCCTTTGCAGAACCTCGCCGATCACCGGCGCCAGCGCGATGGCAGGCGGCGCCAGATCATTGCGCCAGACCGAAGGATCTCCCTGATCCCCAATAGCTGTTTGGAAACCCTCGCCTTTTTCGAGCGCCAGACGGCGGAAGACGTCCGGTGTTGGCACCTCGACCAGCGGGTTGACGAGGATCGCACGCAGCGGCCGGAATTCACCGCGCGGGGCAAGACGTTCGCCAACCCCGCGCATGCGGCAGGCCTTGCCGAAGAGGCACACCGGAACGTCCGCTCCGATGGCAAGCCCGGCCGCCACAACATCCGGGTCGGCGGGATCGATATCAACCAGCCGCAGAAATCCTTTCAGCGCCGCCGCGGCGTTCGAAGCCCCGCCACCGATTCCGGAAGCGACCGGCAGGTTTTTCCGAAGCTTGACAGCAACTTGCGGCATCACTCGCCGGTGTCTTGCGGCAATCTCCAAGGCGGCGGCCCAGGCACTGGCGATGATGTTGCCGTCTTCGCCAGGCAAGGCCGTCGCGAACGGACCTTCCGCAACAATCGTGAAACGTGGCGCAGGAGAGAACGTCAGCACATCGCCGACATCGGCGAACGCGACGATCGAGTCGAGATCATGATAGCCATCGGCGCGGCGGCCAAGAACATGCAGCGCCAGATTGACCTTGGCCGGAGCGAAAATCGAGAACGTCTGCACGGCGTCAGCCGTTGGTCTTTTCCGTGCCGTTCTGCGCCGGCGTCACGGCGGGTTCGTCCGGCAGGCCATTCTTGATCTTGTCCTCGATCCGCTTGAGGTCCTCGGGTTCGGGATCATTGTCACGCGCGTGCTGCCACTGGAACTTCGCCTCGAGCTTCCGGCCCCCCCGCCAATAGGCGTCACCCAGCTGCTCGGCGATGATCGGATCGGCAGGAAGCAGCTCGACCGCACGTTCGATGTGAACCACCGCCTGCTCATAATCGCGCAGCTGGAAATAGGCCCAGCCAAGGCTGTCGATGATGTAGCCATCGTTCGGCTTCAGCGCCACCGCCTTCTTCACCATCTCCATGGCTTCAGGGAGATTGATCTTCTTCTCGATCATCGAATAGCCGAGATAGTTGAGCACGCTCGACTCGTTGGGCGAAAGCTCGAGCGACCTGCGAAACCGTTTCTCCGCCACGTCCCACTGTTTCAGCCGCTCATGCGCGATGCCGTCATAGTAGAACACGCGCCAGTGACCAGGAACGGGCGTGGTGATCAGCGCGATCGCATCGTCATAGACGCTGGCAGCATTCGCGAAATCCTCGTTGGCGCGGTAGATGTTGCCGAGCGTCACAAGGGCATCGTAGTTCTTCGGCTCGCGCGCGATCAACTCCTTCAGCCTGGCGATCGCCTCGTCCTTTCGGTCGAGCCGCTGCAGGCTGACCGCAATTTCCAGGTCGGCATTGGAACGCAACGGCGAGCTTGCCGGAACTCTCTCATAGGCGGCGATGGCCTTGTCATACCGCTGCATGTCCTCGTAGATATCGCCGAGAAGGGTGTCGAAGACCGGCTGGTCGCCGCTCAGAGACAGTCCAAGCCTTGCGTAAAGCAGCGCTACGTCGATGCTCTCCTCGTCGGTCATCGCGCTGGCGAGCGAGAACAACGCTTCCGCCGCTCC
>DAISVW010000271.1:0-4083 GCA_036826695.1 Aestuariivirga sp. | reverse complement strand
ACCAAGAATTTACCATCCCGTCAAGCAGCGGGACTCCACGGCATCGGAAATCACGCGACCAACGACAGATCGTGGAGAAACAGCAGAGACTGATCGGAGCCGCTTTCCAGCAGCCAAGGATTTTCCACACACGATCTTGAGGGAAGTCGAGCACATCACTGCAGCCGACAGGAAGGTGACGAAGAGGATCAGCTTCTGTCAAACATGCAGGGACCGGCTTTGGCAACTTGAGCAGACCCTGCATCGGAATCTCAGTAACGTCGGGAATGACTGCGAAATCGTGCTCGTCGACTATGGTTCAACCGACGGACTGGCCAACTGGATATGGAAGAACTGCAGATCATACATAGAAAACGGTCAGCTTACGTTTTTTGAACTCACGACAAAGCCGCGCTGGAGTTCACCCCGCGCCAAGAATCTGGCTCATCGACTGAGCAGCGGCAGCTATTTGTTCAACCTGGACGCCGACAACTTCATAACCTCTGCCGACATCGAATTGATATCTGATGCAGCTCAAAACGGTCTCGCGTCTCATCAGTGGACGGGCGTTTTCGGTGATGGCTCCTGCGGCCGTATCGGACTGCCACGACATGTATTCTTCGACATAGGCGGATATGACGAGACTATGCTGCCAATGGGAGGGCAGGACCTGGACCTACTAAGGCGCATTACAGCGTCAGGGGTCAAATGCTATAAACTGAAAGCTCCAGAAAAACGCGCTGTCAGCAACAACTTTTCCCAGAAGATGGCCTCCACGACTTCAGCTTCGATGAACGAGGAGAGCGCGAAAAGGTCCTGGCAAGAAATGGAAGCCGTGAATCAGACAATCTCCAGAATGAGGTTGGCTGCGGAAGGACCACGCCACCCCAATGAGTTTCAGACTTTTCAGGGATTGCTGAACGGGAAAATGATCACGATCGATGGGCTCAATCGGATTCAAACGCTCTCCATAGAGCAATAATCGCTGGCGACGATGATTAAGCTCCGTTCACGCATATTCCCCAGAAATACCAAGATGACTGCGAGTATGGTTGATCATAATGACATCTGACTGAGATCCATGACAGCGATCGAACTGCTGCCGTAGTTGGTTACAGCGAGCATGCCGGCAGGAGATATGGCAAGGCCGTGCGGGAAATCGAGGAACTTGCCACTCAGAATGGCCGGAGGCTTCTTCCCTTCCAGGCAGAAACCAATCACTCTGTCTCCATGTTGATCCGGAAGCCAAATTCGTCCGCCGTAGATCTGGCAAGCATCCGTGTGGAAGTCATCGAGTTTGAATATCATTTCCCAAGCAGATTCATCATTTCTTTTGGACCACAATGAAGCGCTCGTCTGCTGATAAGCCAGTCGTTTTGGGTTGTTTGATACTGCTACTGCATAATAGATGTCATGCTCACTGAAATGACAAACATAACGAGGTCCCCAAGGCGCAGGCAGCCTTGATACCACGCCGTTTATTTCAATCCGTGGATCAATGCCGGTGTGGTAGGCGAGGCAGAGCTGCCCATGACCGTCATAAGAAGCGCCATGGCAAAATGTTCTGTCCTTTGCCGCTTCTGTATAAACATGTGAAAACCGGGGTGTGCCATCGGTGCTCAGATGGAACAGGCTATACGCTGCTTCCCAACAGCAAGACACAGCTATCTCCCAGGTGCCGTCATCGATCTTCTTGGCACCAACATGGTCAGAGCGCACAGGAGTCTCGAATAGCGCGGCTGGAAGATTGTCTTTCTGAAGATCAAACATCGCTAGCCGCAAGCCACATTGATGGTTCGCGACAAGTTGATGCTCATCTATCCACCATACGCCTGTGACAGTCGAATATCGCTCTCCTCGCGACGCCAGGTGAAGGGGAGGGGTATTTGCTCTGTTCGGCTCGGTCCACTCCAGAATTCTTACGTCCATGTCTCCTCCTGCCGGTCCGGTCGGCTAGACTTCTTGCCAGAGATCGGTCGCTACCAGCAATACCATCTTGAGGGAAAAACGCCGCTTCAACACCACTGCGGGAATCCGTCCTCTCCTGGAGGGGGTTCAGAAGCTGAGGTCATGCCTCCAAGCCCCATGTTCGGCCGTTCATGAGTGTACGTCCAGAGCGATTCGGTAGCGTTATCTTTGAACCCATGATCGTTCGAAACAAGTATTGCTCCAGCAAATCATGCCGTACGGTGCGATTGCAAAGTTCGACAAGGGGGTTCTGACGGAGCTTGCCAGGCTGGATCTGCTGGATGGCAATTCCTCGCTTCTCGGCCCATGACAGCAGCGTACCACCGATCGGCTCCGGGCCCTTTTGCAGCCGAATGGCGAGGCGCCGTCCCCTCCATTCGATGATGCGCTCCGACAGGCGCGTCGCCCGCTCACCCGGCAGCGAGAGCACGGTCTCGAGCCCAGCCATCCGGACGTGCCGTGAACGAAACGCCCCAAGGCCGGGCGCCAGTGACAATTCAGTTGCGAAGCGTTTCAATTCGATCATAGCATGCGACGAAGATGGCGCGGAACGACCGGCGCTCCGCCCGGTTCGGAGACCAGACGGGGGAAAATGAAAAGGCTTCTTGCCGCACACTGCCTCAGCTGCGTGCTGACACTTTCAGCCTCCGCTGCCGCGGCACAAGAAAAGCTGGAACCGGAGTTCGATTATGACGCGCTCATCGAGGAATTGCCGATCGAATCGGAGGTCTTCGATCCACCGCTGACCTTCAAGATGTTCTCCGGCGGCGAGATACGGTGCTACTGGCAGTTGAACCCCACCTATCAGGGTTTCAGCGACGGCGAGGAGACCACGAGCAACCTCGTCGACAACGGCAACTGGAACTCGCGCCTCGGCTTCATTCTGACCCAGCCGGCCGACGGCATCCTTCTGCGGGCCCGCTTCGAGACCGGACTGGGCTTTCGTAACAGCGCCATGGTCTCGCAGGACTACACGCCGGACTGGATCAACTGGGATCCGATCTGGCTGCGCTGGTTCGAGGTGGCCGGAGAAGGCCGTTACGGCACGCTCTCCATCGGGCAAGGGAGCACCGCCTCGGACGGCACAGCGGGACTGGACGATTCCTTCACCTTCGTGGCCGGCGCCACCGATTCCAGCGACGGCTTCGGCGGGTTCCGTTTCCGCGACAGCGACGGCGCGCTGACCAATGTCACCATTGGGGCGGTGAACAACAGCTTCGATGGCGCGAGGCGGTTCCGCGCGCGTTATGACACGCCGGTGATCGGCGGCGTGATGCTGTCCACCTCCTATGGGAAGAACATTCTCGTCGCGGAAGATGACCGCGACTATTACGACGTTGCCGCGCGCTGGACCGGCGAGATCGGCGATTTTGCGATCCGCGTCGCGGCCGGCTACCAGTGGCTGGACAATCCCGACGGAGAAGACACCCGGCGTGTGGCGGGATCGGGCACCGTGGTGCACGGACCGACCGGGCTCAATCTCGCGGTTTCCCTCGGCCAGCAGATTGACGGCGCCAGCTACATCTGGGGCCGGGCCGGCTGGCGGAAGGATGTTCTGGAGATCGGCGACACCTCACTCTCGGTCGACTACTACAGCGGCTATGACTTCCTCTCCGATGGCGCCCGCACGGTGAACTATGGCGTCTATGGCGTGCAGAGCCTCGATGCCGCCTCGCTCGATGTCTACGCGGGCATCCGCAAGTTCACCTACAGCGACGACCTTGGAACCGACTATCAGGACGCCTATGGCGTCCTGAGCGGTGTGCGGTTCCATTTCTGATCGAGAGGCCGGAGATCAGTCCTTCAGCGTTGCCGCCAGAACGGCGATCTTGCAGCCCACAAGATATTCGTCGAGTTCCACATATTCCTTGACGGTGTGGACCTCGCGCTGACCGGCACCGATGGTCACAGTGGGAATGCCGTGCTTGTCGAGCCAGTTGGCGGCAAGCCCACCGGGCGAGAACAGCAGATTGGGCGTGAGGCCCAGCGCCTCGAGCGCCTTCACCGCGCGCTTCACCACCGGCGCGTCATCGGGAATATGGAAGGGTGGATAGGCCTTCACATGGGTGAATTTCACTTCCGCCGTGGCGGCGTCCGTTGCCTTCACCGCCTGTTTCGCCTCCACGAAGGCGCGCG
>DAISVW010000270.1:0-4114 GCA_036826695.1 Aestuariivirga sp. | reverse complement strand
ATGATGGCGCTTGCCGCCGCCCGCTGCTTCACGGGGCGGCGGCGCATCATGCCGCTGCGCGGCGGCTACCATGGCGGCACGCTCTATTTCAGCCATGGCGCCTCGCCGGTGAATGCGCCCTTCGACTGCGTGCTGGGCCTCTTCAACGATATCGATGCCACCCAACGGCTGATCGCCAAGCCTGCCGCTGATCTGGCGGCGGTGATCCTCGCGCCGATGCTGGGCGGCGGCGGCTGCATTTCAGCGAGCCCAGAATTCCTGGCCATGCTGCGCCAGGAGACCGCCGAGCGCGGCATCGTGCTGATCTTCGACGAGGTGATGACCTCGCGCCTCCACCCCGGCGGCCTTGCCGCCAAGACCGGGATCGAGCCTGACCTCAAGACGCTCGGCAAATATGTCGGCGGCGGCATGAGCTTCGGGGCGTTCGGCGGCAAGCGCGCCATCATGGAACTGTTCGACCCCACCCGGCCCGATGCCTTGCCGCATGCCGGAACCTTCAACAACAACACGCTCACCATGACGGTGGGCCAGGTGGCGATGACGGAGGTGTTCACGCCGGATGCCTGCGTTGAGCTCAACGAAAGGGGTGACCGGCTGCGGTCCGCCTTGAACGAGCTGTTCATGCGCTATCAGGTGAAGATGAGGGCGACAGGGCAGGGCTCGATGATCGCCATTCACCCGACCGCTGGCGAGATCGCCCGCCCCGAAGACCTCGATGCCACCGACAAGCGGCTGCGCCAGCTTCTGTTCCTCGATCTGCTGGCTGACGGCATCTACATGGCCGAACGCGGCTTCATGGCGCTGTCGCTCATGGTGACCGATGACGACTGCGCGCGCGTGGTCTCTGCCGTCGAGGCCCATATCACGGCGCGCCGCGACCTCCTCGTTTAGACCGCCGCGGGTGGCTATCCGGTCCGGACCATGCTATTGACTGGTCGGTCAATATTTCAGCGAGGGTACCGTCCGTGCTTCATCAGGCTCACAACCGTTTCAATGCGCAGGAACTCTGGCAGCAGGACCATGACCATGTCCTGCATCCCTACACCCATTTTGACAGTTTCCGGGCCAATGGCTCGCTGGTGCTGGTGGAGGGCGAGGGCTGCTATGTGACCGACGCCCAGGGCCGCCGCTATTTCGACGGCATCGGCGGGATGTGGTGCGTGAACGCGGGCTATGGCCGCAGGGAAATCGCCGAGGCCATGGCCGAACAGGCGCTGCAGCTGTGCTACACGACGACCTTCGTCGACGTCACCAATGCGCCCGCCTCGCGGCTCGCCGCGAAGCTCGCCGAACTGGCGCCCGGCGATCTGAACCACGTGGCCTACGCCACTTCCGGCTCCTGTGCCGTCGATACCGCCATCCGGCTTGCCCATTACTATCAGTCACGGCGTGGCGCGCCCGCGCGGCGCTATGTGATCTCGCGCAAGAATTCCTATCACGGCTCGACCTATCTCGGCATGACGGTGGGCTTGCGCGACGGCGACCAGTCGGAGCATTTCAAATACATTCCCGATCTCGTGCATCATCTCTCGGCGCCCTATCCCTACCGGCGGCCGGACGGCATGAGCCTCGAAGCCTTCAGCGATGCGCTGGTCGATGAGTTCGCGGGCAAGATTGCCGAGTTGGGCGAAGAGAATATCGCCTGTTTCATCGCCGAACCTGCCCAGGCCTCGGGCGGGGTGTGCATGCCGCCGCCCAACTATCTGCCGCGCATGCGCGAACTCTGCACGCGCCATGGGATCCTGTTCATCGCCGATGAGATCGTCACCGCCTTTGGCCGCCTCGGCCACATGTTCGCCTCCGAGGATGAATTCGGCATCGTGCCGGACATCATCGTGTGCGCCAAAGGGCTCACGTCGGGCTACATCCCGCTCTCGGCGGTGATCTATTCGGACGCCATTCACGAGACCATTTCCGCGCCGGACCCTGACGCATGGTTCACCCATGGCTATACCTATGCCGGCCATCCGGTGGCCTGCGCGGTGGCGCTCAAGAACATCGAGATCATCGAGCGCGAGGATCTTTGCGGCAATGCCGCGCGGGTGGGCGGCTATCTCGAACGCCGCCTTGCGGAGCTGTCGGATCTCGCCATCGTCGGCGATGTCCGGGGACGGCGTCTGATGATGTGTGTGGAATATGTGCAGGACAAGGCGACCCGCGCGCGCCTCCCGGACAGCGTCAACATCTCGAAGCGCATCTCCAGGGCCTGTGAGGCCAATGGCTTGCTGGTGCGGCCGATCGGCCACCTCGACGTGCTGTCGCCGCCGCTCACCATGACCATGGCGGATGTGGATTTCGTGGTTGATACGCTGAAGGCGGCGATCGTCGCGGTGACGGCTGAACTTCAAAGCGAAGGCGTGCTGTAGGTTCAGACCGCTCAGGCCTGGCGCCGCAGCGCCTTTGACAATTGCGGCGCCAGATTGCCGCGCGGGGTGGCCTCGACACCGGCAAGGCCGAGCCATCGGGCCATCAGCCGCAGCTCATCGGCCAGCGCCTGCGCCGTTTCCCCGGTATCGACGCCGGCCTCGTGATGGGCGGCATTGGCGCGCAGGATGCCGGCCTGGCGGTCAGCCTTCAGGCAGACGCGGCCAACCAGCCGGTCGTGATGGAGGAAGGGCAGCACATAATAGCCGTAGGTCCGTTGCGCCGCGGGCGTATAGATTTCCAGCCGGTAGCGGAAGCCGAACAGCCGTTCGGCCCGCGTCCGCTCCCAGACCACGGGATCGAAGGGTGACAGCAGCGCCTGGCCGCCCGCCTTGCGCGGCAGTTTCGCGTCACGGTGGCGAAAGGCCTTCTGCTTCCAGCCCTCGACCGCGGTGGGAATGAGCGTGCCATCTTCCACCAGTGCGGCAAGCGCCGCCCGTGACTCAGCAAGTGGCAGGCGGAAGTAATCGCGCAGATCAGCCTCGGTGGCGATGCCGAGCGCTTCCGCCGACCGGGCCATCAGCTGAGAGATCGCATCAGCTTCGCGGGGCGTGGGCAGGTTGAGGATATCAGCCGGGATCACCCGCTCCGGCAGGTCATAGAGCCGTTCGAAGCCGCGCCGCGTCGCGGCCGTCAGCAGGCCCTGGTCGAACAGCGTTTCCAGCGCCAGCTTGCCGCGCGACCAGCCCCACCAGCCGCCGTCCGCCTTGCCGCCGCCCGGAACATCGCTGGCGGCGGCGGGGCCGTGGCGGGAGATGAAATCCAGCACCTGTTTCAGGTAGCGCCGCTCCTCGCGGCCGAAGCGGTTCATCTGCTCATAGGTGCCGTCGCCCGCCCGGGCCCGCGCCATGCGCCAGCGCATCAGGGGGTGCAGGGTGAAGGGCAGGAGGCTCGCCTCATGCGCCCAGCATTCGAACAGGGCGCGCTTGCCGGTGCCAAAGCTCCGCTCGTCGAGCGTTTTCTGCGCATAGGGTCCGAGCCTTGAATACAGCGGCAGATAATGGGCGCGGGTCAGAACATTGACACTGTCGATCTGCAAGAGATGCAGGCGGTCATGCTCGGCCTTCATCCGCGTCTAGCCGGGCTTCCCGGCGCGGCTTGTGCCCGTGAGACCCTGCGCCGTCAGAGCCATGCGCCGGGCCTCCGCCAGCGTAAGGCTATCCGGCATCAGAGCGGCTTCTCCAGCGTGATCAGATGCTCTTTCAGGCCGTGGCGCTGGTAGAAGGCCCGCGCCCGGTCATTGCCCGCCAATACGCTGAGGCGCAGCCAGTGTTGGCCAGCCTCGCGGGCCAGCGCCTCGCAGGCATCGAGCAGCGCGCCGCCAATGCCCATGCTGCGGCAGGAGGCGAGCACGCCAAGATCGCCCACATAGGAATAGCTGTGGGGAATTTCGTCCTTGTCGTCCTCTGTCGTCACCACCGCATGAAATGAGGCGTATCCGACGATACCGTCTGGACCTTCGGCCACCAGGATACGGCCCTGGGTCTTGGCGGTTTCCTGCCTGAGATAGTCGATGTACCAGCCGCCCATGGTGTCCGCCGGACGGCTGCGGTCATAGATTTGATTTTCATGGCGATGCAGATCGCGCAGCACGGCGACGAGCCCCGGTTCGTCACCGGCGCGGAAGTCACGTATGGTGACGCCCTCAGGCAGCATTGTCCGCCCAGGCAGCATGGGCAGGGTTGGCTTC
>DAISVW010000269.1:0-4117 GCA_036826695.1 Aestuariivirga sp. | reverse complement strand
AAGACCGGGAGGCGCTGGAACTTGTACTGGGCCGAGACGACCTGGACGGGCGTCTCGCCGCCGGTCTGGCGGCCGACAGAAACAACCACCACGCCGGCCACGGGATCGCCGCGGTTCTCCTTGAGGGCCAGCGCCGCTGCCTCCGCGTCAGAGGCCTTCTCGGACAGCGTATAAATGGTGGCGCCACGCGCCTCCTGCACCCGCACCGTATCGGCATGAATGGCGATGAACAGATCGGCCTCGTTCTCGCGGGCGATCCGGACGCGGTCCTTCAGCGAGAGGAAGCGGTCGTCTTCGCGGGTCATCACCACATCGGCATTGCCGCTGGCCTTGCGCAGGTCGCGCAGCTTGCGCCCGAAGGCCAGAACCACGTCTTTTTCCCTTGTCTTGCTCGCCCCGATGGCGCCGGGGTCGATGCCGCCATGGCCGGGGTCGATCACCACCAGCTTGCGCCCGTCGCGGCTTGGCGCGGCCGCCGGCTGCGCGACCTCCGCCGGCCTGGAGGATGCGAGTTTGGCGGCGAAGTCCTCCGGCCCGGTCTTGACCAGCTCGACACTCAGCCGGGCGGGCTTGCCTGCTTGCGGAAGCCCGATCGCCGCCTTATCGATCAAGGTCGGCCCATCGGTATCGAGCACGATCCGGGCCCGGCCCTCGCCCACCGGCCCATAGCGGAAGGCGCGGATCAGCCCCTGGCCGGTTTCGCCAGTGCCCGGCGGAAGATCGAACGCCACCTGCGGAAGGTCGATCACGACCCGGTAAGGATTGGCGAGCGCATAGACACTGAAGCCGATGGTGGCCGAGAGATCGGCCTCGAAACGCGTGTGGCTGTCATCGCCCGACACCCGTGCGGCGGTGGCGACCGGACTTCCGGCAGCCGCCGTGCCTACGGCGGCGGCCAGAAACAGCGAGATAAGCCCGATCCGCATCAGCAGGCGGGAGCGCGGACTGGTTGTTGGCGCAAACGTCATCATCGCGAATACTCGCGTGGGAAACTAGGGCGAACACCGTTAATCATTGGTTTCCGGGCGGCCCCCCCTTACAAATGCTTGCATTCGGCGTCCCCTTTCCATAAATGCAGTTTCGTCATCCTGACGCTGGGCTCGCGATTCCGCGGTTCTCCCGGCCAGGGCTGAGAATTTCGCGCGAGGTGGGAGTCCGGAGGCATGTAGCCAGCCCCGCCCGGCGCGTCAGGGAGTGCCGCCCCAGGGTGGGGCGCGCCTGCCAGCAACCGTTCCGTTACCCGGAACACGAAGGAAATCATGGGCATGCCCCACGCCACGATGAGCGCGCAGACCGCGGACCGGATGGAACCGGTACCGGGAATGTCACTGCCGCTGTCGTCCCGGGAAATTGGCATGCCGCTTTCGCGCAGCCGCAACGTTAAGTCCGACCGGGGTCTTCTCACCGGAGCGAAGACACCACTGGCCTTACCATGCCTGCGCAGGGAAATCGATACATGGGCAACAAGATGCTCATCGATGCCAGCCACTCCGAAGAGACCCGCGGGGTCGTCCTCAAGGGCAACCGCATCGAGGAATTCGACTTTGAAAGCGCAGCGCGCCGCCAGCTGAAGGGCAATATCTATCTGGCCAAGGTGACGCGGGTGGAGCCCTCGCTTCAGGCGGCCTTCATCGAATACGGCGGCAACCGCCACGGTTTTCTCGCCTTCTCGGAAATTCATCCGGACTACTATCAGATCCCGCTGGCTGACCGTCTGGCGCTGCTCCAGGCCGAGGAAGAAGACCAGGCTCGCGAAGCCGACGACGATGACGAGGAGGCGAGCTACGGCCAGCGCCGCGAGCGCCGCGGCCGTGACCGCCGCCGCCGCGGTCCGGCCGCCGATGCAGCTGCCAGCGAGGAAACCGGCGCAGCGGAGACAGAGGCCGGAGCCGAAGAACATCAGGAAGCGCCCCAGGTCTCAGATGAGGGCGGTCCGGAAAGCACCAGCTTCGAGGAGCCGGAAGCGCCGGCAAATGACGGCCCGCGCCGCGCCGAACCGATGGCGGTCAGTCACGAACGGCCATCGCTTGCCGAGGATATTGCCGAAGAAAGCAGCGTCCAGCCGGACGATCGGCCCGCCGCAGCAGCGCCGGATGCCGGGGTGCCCGCGCCTTCGGTCGAGCATGGCATGCCGGGTGAACTCGGCAATGGGATTGAGGAAGTCGGCGAGGACCCCGAAGCCGCTCGCGTCGAGTCGATCGGCGCCGAGGACGCGCTCGAGGAACTCCCGCAGCGCCGCCGCAAGGTGCAGCGCCGCCAGTACAAGATCCAGGAAGTGATCAAGCGCCGCCAGGTCATCCTGGTTCAGGTCGTCAAGGAAGAGCGCGGCAACAAGGGTGCCGCGCTGACCACATATCTCTCGCTCGCCGGGCGCTATTGTGTGCTGATGCCGAACACCGCCCGCGGCGGCGGAATCTCCCGCAAGATCACCGAAGCCGGCGATCGCCGCCGCCTCAAGGACATGGTGAAGGAGATCGAGGTGCCGCAGGGCATGGGCCTCATCGTGCGCACCGCTGGCGCCCAGCGCACCAAGACGGAGATCAAGCGCGACTATGACTATCTGCTGCGGCTGTGGGAGAGCGTGCGCGACCTCACCCTGAAATCGCAGGCGCCGGCGCTGGTCTACGAGGAGGGAAGCCTGGTCAAGCGCGCCATCCGCGATCTCTACACCAAGGATGTCGACGAGGTGATCGTCGAGGGCGACGAGGCCTATCGTGAAGTCAAGGACTTCATGAAGATGCTGATGCCGAGCCACGCCAAGAACGTGAAGCCGTACAAGGAGGCGCGCCCGCTGTTCTCGCGCTATCAGGCGGAAGGCCAGCTCGATGGCCTCTATTCGCCAACCGTCACCCTCCCCTCGGGCGGCTACATGGTGATCAACCAGACAGAAGCGCTGGTATCGGTCGACATCAACTCCGGCCGGTCGACCCGCGAGCACAACATCGAGGATACGGCGCTTCGCACCAATCTCGAAGCCGCCGACGAAATCGCCCGCCAGATGCGGCTGCGCGACCTCGCGGGCCTCGTCGTCATCGACTTCATCGACATGGAGGAGAAGCGCAACAACCGCAATGTCGAGCGCCGCCTCAAGGACGCGCTGAAGCATGACCGGGCGCGCATCCAGGTGGGTCACATCAGCCACTTCGGGCTTCTCGAAATGTCGCGCCAGCGGCTGCGCCCGGGGCTGCTCGAAGGCTCTTCTCGCACATGTCCGCATTGCGAAGGCCGCGGCATCGTGCGCTCGGTGTCGTCCTGCGGCCTGTCGGTGCTGCGGGCGATCGAGGAACATCTCATGGCCCGCAAGCCGGAGAACCTCACCGTCAAGTGCACGCGCGAAATCGCCTCCTACGTCCTCAACGAGAAGCGCGACAATCTGCTGGCCATCGAAACGGCTTACGGCATTTCGGTCTTCGTGGTGCCGAGCGATGAGCTCAAGGGCTCGCAAGCGCTGATCGAACGCGCGCCAGACCGCAACCTGCCGCCGCGCAAGATCATGGCGGCGCCGGTGCGGATCGACTCCGCCTATGCCGGCGAGGAAGAAGAAGCCGGACCAGCCGATGAAGCGGAGATCGGCGAAAACGAGGCCGATGAATCCGGCGATACCGCGGAAGCCACCACGGAAGGCTCGTCGCAGGACAGTGGCGAGGCCGGGCGCCGCAGGCGGCGCCGGCGCGGCCGGCGTGGTGGACGCAACCGCGACGACCAGCCCGGCGAGGCGACCGCGGCGCTTGGCGGCGAGCAGCCGCCGGGCCTTGGCGATCAGCCTGACCTTGGCATGGCTAGCTCATTCAGTGCTGGCGAGATCTCCGGCGATGAAACCGCCCGCGCTCTGCCGGTCATCGAGGGTGAAGAGGCCTTCATCACCATGAGCAGCGAGCAGCCGCGCCCCGAGGGCGAGAGCGAGGACCGCGGCGAGCGCCGGGGCCGCCGCGACCGCTGGAGCCGCACCCGCGACCGCCGCCGCGGCGATGAGCAGGCGCCGCGCGAAGCCGCCGAAGCCGTTTCGGCGCCAGCCGCTGCCGCCGAAAGCGCCGCGCCTGCCATGGCCAGCCCGGCCGCTGCCACCCCGCCGGCTGCTCCGGAGCCGGCCGCTTCGGCAGAGCCGCCGCGCCGCTGG
>DAISVW010000268.1:0-4120 GCA_036826695.1 Aestuariivirga sp. | reverse complement strand
CCCCTCGGCCAGCCGCCTTACCTTCCGCGCCTCCCTTCAGTGTCTCGCCGACCGTCAGCTCGGCGCCGCCGCCATTCATCAGTCGCTCTACCGCGATCTGGCGCTGTGCGGCGCCTATGATGGCGGTGAGATCGCCGCGCAGCCGTTGGTTTTAGCAACCGGCGTATCGAGCGGCGCGCCGCCCGATCCCTTCTCGGCGGCGGGACAGGTCTGGAACCTGCCGCCCTATTCGCCGCTTGCGCTGCTCCGCCAGGGCTTTGAGCCGGTGCGGCGGGTGATGGCCGCCAACATGCGCCATGCGGCGGCGCTGCGCATCGACCATGTGCTGGGCTTCGCCCGCCAGTTCTGGGTGCCGCGCGGCGCCGAAGGCCGCCACGGCGCCTATGTGCGGTTTCCGCTGGAGGGGCTGCTGGCCGTCACCGCGCTTGAAAGCCGCCGCCACCGCTGCCTCGTTGTGGGAGAAGACCTGGGCACCGTGCCGGACGGGCTGCGCGAGCGCCTCGCATCTTACAACATATTTTCCTATCGTGTCTTGTGGTTCGAGCGCGACGGCCCCGGCTTCCGGCGGCCCGAAACCTATCCCCCGCAAGCGCTGGCCTGTCTTGCCTCGCATGATCTTCCCACCTTCCTCGGCTGGCGGCGCGCGCGCGACATCGAGATCGCCCAGAGCCTCGGCCAGATCGGCGCCGGGCAGGCCGAAGCCCGCAAGGCGGAACGCCGCCGGGAGATCGCCTTGCTCGACAGCCTGTCCGGCACGGAAAGCGGCGATGAACAAGAAGCGGATGTGGCCGCCCATGGCCTGGTCGCCGGCACACCCTCGCGCATCATGCTGATCCCGGCGGACGATCTGGCGGGCGAGACCGACCCGCTCAACCTGCCGGGTACCGACCGGGAATGGCCCAACTGGCGCCGCCGCGTTTCAACGCCCGTTGAAGCGCTGGGTGAAACACCGCTCGCCCGCCGGATCATCGCCAGGGTGAAGGAGGAACGCTCATCATGACCGTGAAACTCGATGCCGTGGAAGCCCTTTACCGTGGCTGGGCGAAGCTCGACCGCTACTCGCTGCGCTACCGGCGGCGGGACGGCCGTGAGGACCGGTTGATCCGCGAGGTGCACGACCATGGCGATGGCGCAGCGGTGCTGCCCTATGATGCCACGCGCGGCACCGTGCTGCTGGTCCGCCAGTTCCGACTGCCAGCCTATCTCGCCGGAGGGGACGGCTTCCTGATCGAAGCCTGCGCGGGGCGTCTCGAGGGCGACGATCCCGAAACCTGCGCCAGGCGCGAAGCGGAGGAAGAGATGGGGGTGCGCATTTCGCGGCTGCGGCCCCAGGGCACGGTCTTCATGTCGCCGGGCGCAGTGACGGAGCAGTTGACTTTGTTCCTTGCCGATTACGATCATGCCTCCCGGACAGGCAAGGGTGGCGGCCACGCCCATGAAGGCGAAGACATCGAGGTTCTCGAACTGCCGTTCACCGAAATGCTGCAGATGACGAATGACGGCCGCATCAGGGATGCCAAGACGGTGCTGCTCGGTTTGCGCCTTGAAGCGGAACGTATCGCTGCTGCCCGCTGAGGCGATGATGAGCGCTGCCCGTTGCGTTGCCCGCCTCGCAATCATGTTGTCCGCCCGCGGCCTCCATACCACAGGCATCTTCGATACTGGCCTTCGGCGGAGCACACCGCAGACCTGGCGGAGCAGACCTGTTTTCACAACATGAGCAGCCAAGTTGAGTCAGGTTGCGGCAGCGGAGCGGCGCCGCCGCAGCTTGCCCGCGCGCTTGCCGGCTGAACGCATCTGGCAATCGCGAGCGCATGGCATTCGATAAATTTTTCATCTATTTATATGCATTATTGTAACGCGAAGCGATCGATTGCAGTATTGAATTTCCAGATCCTGCGAACATAATCTTCACCACGCCGTCTGAAACATCCGGATCTGCCAGCAACCTGTCTTGGCATTAACTTTACAATGTAACTTGGCGGTCAAGCTGGCTGTCAGGCGTGGGAATGCCGGGCAGCGGTCCCGGTATGCGGAGGAGACAGTCGTGGTCGACCAGCTGTCAGATGGCGGCGAGGCCTGGCCGGAGGGCGCAATCCATGAGATTGTCTGATCCCGCCGGCTCTGACGGCGTCGAACGGCTTGGCTTCGGGAGTGACTCCAGCTGGCATCAGGCGGCCTGGCGTGATGTGCCTTCGCTGCTCCGCATGATTTTCGAGAATGGCGGTCCTGTCGCGGTCC
Organism: Aestuariivirga sp.; assembly: GCA_036826695.1. Classification (GTDB taxonomy): domain Bacteria; phylum Pseudomonadota; class Alphaproteobacteria; order Rhizobiales; family Aestuariivirgaceae; genus Aestuariivirga. The sequence continues at coordinate 1,879 of DAISVW010000268.1, read as the reverse complement.
CGGCTGAAGTCGACGTGGCCGGCAAGCCCCCGGCGGCGGAGTACGGGGCCGCACTGGAACGGGCCGCGGACCGCCAGGCGGGTACACTGCTCGATCTGATCCTTTCGAGGATCGCGGACAGTGCGCGGCGCGATGGGCTGTCCGTGAGTCTTGATGGCCCGGCTGCCTATGCGATGTGGTCGCGGGTCATCGGCAGCACGATCTATGTCAGCTACGACATCGACGGCGACGGCCAGGCGGACCGGATCGTCAGCCTCGACACCACAACGATGAAGCTCCGGACCTGGCTCAACCGCCCGGCACAGGTGGTGGAGGTGTCGTCCGTGGCGTTTGGCGGCAATGACGGGGCGCTGGCCCGGGGCGAGGCCGTGACGGTCGTGGTGGAATTCACAGGCCCCGTCACGGTGGCCAGAGGAGTTACGGCGTTCACCCTGACGAACGGCGGCGTTGCCAACTATGTTTCGGGCGCCGGCAGCAACCAGCTGATCTTCTCCTATGTTCCGGCGGCGGGTGAGGACACGGCCGATCTTGGCGTCGTCGGGCTTGCCGCCAACGGAGCTGAGATTGCCAGCGTGAGCGGGCTGGCGGTTGTCGTCACGGGGCTTGCAGCGAACCCACCGGGCGTCCTGGCGGTCGATACCGTGGCGGCGGCGCCATCAGTGGCGCTCACGCCCGACAGCGGCGCGTCGTCAACCGACCGGATCACCAGCAACGGCGCGCTCACCATCACCGGCACCGAGACCGGCGCCACCGTGCAGTACTCGACCAATGGCACGACGTGGTCCTCCGGCTTCACGCCCGTTGAAGGGTCGAACACCGTTCTGGTCCGCCAGACCGATGTGGCGGGAAACACCTCGGCCGCAACCAGCTTCAGCTTCACGCTGGACAGCATCGCGCCGGGCGCGCCCGTGAGCACCGGCTATTCCGATGACACCGGCACGGTTGGCGACGGTGTGACACTGGACACCGACCTCCTGATCACCGGCACGGCGGACCCCTTCGCGCAGGTGACGCTGCAGGTTTCAGGCTCCACCAGCGCCAGCTTCACGGTGACAGCGGGGGCTGATGGCGTGTGGGCGGTGCAGACCGGCCCGGTCTACTACGGCCAGATGAACTTCGTCGCCTCGGTGAGCGACCTCGCCGGCAATACGTCCTCGTCCGGTTCGCTTGGCGTCTTCGGTCTGACGATGGACCTCACCACGCTGCTGCCGCGCGAGGGCTTCATCATCCAGGGCGCGGCGGCGGGCGATCAGTCAGGCGCGAGCGTTTCGTCGGCCGGCGACGTCAATGGCGACGGCTTCGAGGACCTGATCATCGGCGCGGCGCAGACCGGCGTGGGCGGTGCGAACTTTGGCGAGGCGTATGTCGTGTTTGGCTCTGCCTCCGGCATCGGCGTGCCGGACGCCACGGGCCGCCGGGTGATCGACCTTGCAACACTCTCGCCCGCCCGGGGCTTCATGATCGAGGGCGCGGTGCTTGCCGACCGGGCCGGCGTCGTCAGCGCGGCGGGCGACATCAACAATGACGGGTTCGACGACATTCTGGTCGGCGCGCCCGGCGACGGTGCCGCCTGGCTGACCGGAGAAGCCTATGTAATCTATGGCCGGGCCTCCGGCTTCGGCACGACGGACGCCGCTGGACGCGAGGCGGTCAGCCTCGCCACACTCTCGCCTGCGCAGGGATTCGTGATCCAGGGCGACGAAGGGCAAGATCTTGCCGGCTTTTCGCTGGCCGGGGCGGGCGACGTCAACGGCGACGGCTTCGACGACCTGATCGTCGGCGCGCATTATGGCGCGGCAGGCGGCTGGGTGTTAGCCGGCGCGGCGCGTGTGGTGTTTGGCGGAAGCTCTGGCTTCGGGGCGCTAGATGACGCCGGCCG
>DAISVW010000267.1:0-4124 GCA_036826695.1 Aestuariivirga sp. | reverse complement strand
GTGGGAGCGAGGCTGGCCCTGGCGGGAGAGGCCGAGGGTGCGCTGGTGGCGCGCGGGGCACATCTGGCGGTGAGGCGTGAGAAGGGACTCACACTCAAACAGGGCGGGGAAACGAAACTGGTTCGCCCGCGGGTGACTGATAATCCATCCGACCTCGGCCCGCAGGACTTCGTGATCCTCACCCTCAAGGCCCATGGGCTCGCCTCGGTCATCGATCAGCTCATGCCCCTCCTCGGGCCGGACACCGCGATCCTGTTCGCGCAGAACGGTATTCCCTGGTGGTATTTCCATGGCGTAGGCGGGCCCTTCGAGGGAACCAGGCTCGAAACTGTCGATCCCGGCGGCGTCATCTGGAACAGGCTCGGCCCGGAGCGGGCATTGGGGGCGGTGGTCTGGCAGGCGGCCGAACTCGAAGCCCCTGGCGTCATCGCCCATCACTATGGCGACCGGATGCCGCTCGGCGAACCGACCGGTGAGAAGACCGAACGCGCGGTTCTGCTCGGGCGGCTGCTCACGTCAGCCGGAATCAAGAGCCCGGTCCGGCCCAATCTGCGCAGCGAGATCTGGCTGAAGCTGTGGGGCAACTTGAGCTTCAACCCGGTGAGCGTGCTGACCGGCGGCACGCTTGTCGATCTCGCCACCGACCCCGGCACCAGGCGGGTGATCCGCACCATGATGGAGGAGGCGCGCGCCGTCGCCGGAAAACTCGGCATCACTTTCGCGGTCGATGCCGAAGAGCGCATGGACATGGCGGCAAGGGTCGGAGCCCATCGCACCTCCATGTTGCAGGACGTGGAGGCCGGCCGGCCGACCGAGCTCGACGCCCTGCTGGGCGCGGTGATCGAACTCGCAGGGCTTGTCCAAACTGATGCGCCATGCTTGAAAACGATCTATGATCTTTGCAAATTCACCTGCGCGAGAGCAGTGATGAGCTCGCGCCAGCGATGAGGAAAGGCAACTATGCGTCTTGACAATGAAAAACCGGATTATGACAGCATCGAGGACCGCCGCGGTCAGGGCGGAGGCTTCGGCTTTCCTGGCGGCGGGCGCGGCGGCCGCGTCGTGGTGCCGATGGGCGGATCGCGGGCTGGCGGCTTCAGCATCAAGACCATTCTGTTCATGGTCATCCTCTACTTCATCCTCAAGATGCTGGGGATCGACCTGTTGCAGGGGTTCAACCAGGGGTCTGGTCCGGTGCAGCAGGGTGGAACCGATACCTCGATCACCTTTCCCAACACCAAGCTCGATAACAAGCCGGATCCCGGAGCAACGACAGGGCCGGGCACCGGCACTGGAAACGTCCAGGCCGATGCCGGCAAGGAGTTCGTGGCCAGGGTTCTTGGCTCTAACAACCGGGTCTGGAACGACATTTTCAAGCAGATGGGAAAGACTTATGAGGGGCCGAAGCTGGTCCTGTTCAGCGGTACGGTGCAATCCGCCTGCGGCATGGCCCAGTCGGCCATGGGGCCGTTCTACTGCCCGCCGGACCAGAAGGTTTACATCGATCTCAGCTTCTACCAGGACATGAAGAACAAGCTTGGCGCCGGTGGTGATTTCGCCCAGGCTTATGTGATCGCCCATGAGGTGGGCCACCACCTCCAGAACCTGTTCGGTATCGCCAGCAAGGTCTCGGCGATGCGCATGCGGGTGTCGGAAACCCAGGGCAATGCCCTGTCGGTGCGGATGGAGCTCCAGGCCGACTGCTTCGCCGGCATCTGGGCGCAGGAAGCCAATGCCTCCGCCAGGTTGCTCGAGGATGGCGACATCGAAGAGGGGCTAAACGCCGCAGCGGCGATCGGCGACGACCGGCTGCAGCGCCGCGCCCAGGGCTATGTGGTGCCGGAATCCTTCACCCATGGCAGCTCCGAGCAGCGGGTCCGCTGGGTCAAGCGCGGCCTTCAGGCGCAAAGCCTGAATGATTGCGACACTTTCAACACGAATAGCCTTTGACGGCTGCCCCCGGCGATTGTTGACCGAAATCAAGGCTTCGCCGTTCCGCTCCGCCTAGTGATCATCCATGAGTTCATGGAGTCGCAAACAGGAGGGGTTATGACAAAAAAGATTCTCTGCGCCACGGATGGCACCGAACACTCAGCCCATGCCATCGAGCTTGCGGCGACGCTGGCCGCCAGGCTGGGGGCCAAGCTCTCGATCTGCGCCGTCAACATCGCACACGGCGGAACGCGTGGCCCCCTGATCTACACCTGGGAGGACGATCAGGTGAAGAAAGTCCTCGATTCCGCCGCGGCGGTTGCCCGCAAGGCTGGCGCCCAGCAGGTTGAGGAGGTGGCGCTGCGAAGCCGCGAGGCCGCATCGGCCCTCGTGCAATATGCCGAAGAGAACGGTATTGACCACATCGTGGTCGGCACCGGTGACAAGCGTGGCGTCTCGCGCCTCGTTCTGGGCTCGGTAGCGGCGGACGTGGCGGGCCGCGCCCATTGCAGCGTGACGGTGGCGCGCTAGACTTCCGGTCCTCTTGTGCATGCCCCCCGCTTGGCGCAAAAGGCCGCCAGGCGAGGGAGGATGACCGGCGTGACCGACGATCGAGCGTTCCTGCGCGGCCTTTTCGAAGCCGCCGTTGAGGCCGCCAATCCGGCCGCCGCCGTGCTTCGCAACCTGCCGCAGAAACCGAGGGGCCGCACCGTGGTCATCGCGGTGGGCAAGGCCGCCATACCCATGGCCCAGGCAGTCGAGGGCCATTGGGACGGGCCGCTGGAAGGCCTGGTCATTGCGCCGCATGGATACGGCCATTCGCTCAAACGCCTCACGGTGATTCATGCCAGCCATCCGGTTCCCGATCAGACCAGCCTCGCCGCTGCCGACCGGGCCCTTGCGCTGGCTGCGACATTGGGTCCGGACGATCTTCTGCTCGCGCTCATTTCGGGTGGCGCCTCGGCGCTGATGTCGAAGCCGGTTCCCGGCAGTTCGATCGCCGAGAAATTCGGCCTCGTGAAAGATCTGCTGAAATGCGGCGCCAACATTGGCGAACTCAACTGTGTGCGAAAGCAGATCTCCGCCATCAAGGGCGGGCGGCTGGCGCGCGCCGCGGGACAGGCCCGGATCTGCACGCTGGCCCTGTCCGATGTTCCAGGCGACGATCCGGCGGTGATCGGCTCGGGGCCTACTGTGCCGGATGCGACCCGCAAGAAGGACGCGCGCGCCGTTCTCGCGCACTACCGTGTGCCTGTTCCCGCCGCCGTCGAGGCCTGGCTCGACGGGCCCGACGAAGACCGCGCCATCCTGAGCCCCGAGACCGACACCAGGGTGATCGTGTCGGCCCATGAATCCTTTGGCGCGGCGCGGCGGAAGGCGGCGGCGCTCGGGCTTCCGGTCCTCTATCTCGGTGACCGGATCGAGGGCGAAGCGCGTGACGTCGCAAAGGTTCACGCGGCGATTGCGCTGCAAATTGCCACACGTGGCGAGCCGCTGGCGAGGCCGTGCCTTATCCTCTCAGGTGGGGAGACGTCAGTTACCGTGCGGGGTTCGGGGCGCGGCGGGCGCAATGTCGAGTTTCTGCTGGCGCTGGCCGTGGCGCTCGGCGGAGAACGATCGATCCATGCCCTCGCCGCCGACACCGACGGCATTGACGGCATGGAACCGATCGCCGGCGCGGTCATCGGTCCTGACAGCCTCGCGCGGGCGCGGGCCCTGGGCCTCGATCCCGCGGCGGCGCTGGCCAACAATGATGCCCACAGCCTGTTCGCGGCGCTGGGCGACCAGGTTGTGACCGGCCCCACTCCCACCAATGTCAATGCCTTCCGGGCCATCGTGGTCCGCTGAGGGATCGGGCGGGCAAGCCCGCCCGCGCGCTTTATCCACTTTTGGGAAGCATGGGGCCGTGTTAGCCTTCAACGACTTTTGGTGACCGGCTTGGAGAGAACCCATATCTCATGGGCAAACTGACAACGCATGTGCTTGATACTGCAGCAGGAAAACCTGCCGCCGGGATGAAGATCGAACTGTTTCGCGACGGCGGGTCCACGCCCCTCAAGACCGTGCAGACCAATGCCGACGGCCGTGCCGATGGGCCGATCCTCGAAGGCGCCGGGTTCACGGCCGGACGTTATGGACTCAGGTTCCATGCCGGCGACTATCTGCGGAGGCGCGGCGCCGATCTGCCAGAG
>DAISVW010000266.1:0-4124 GCA_036826695.1 Aestuariivirga sp. | reverse complement strand
GTCCACCACCACCAGCGCCCGCTTGGCGCCGCGCATAACCGCGCGGCCATTCAGGATACTGAGCTCGAGCGGCACCGGCAACGTCGTGTCGAAACCCTGCACCACCATGCCCAGCGAGTCGCCCACCAGCAGGAAATCGACATATCTGTCGGCGATCGCCGCGGTATGGGCGTGATAGGCGGTGAGCGAGACGATGGGTTCCCTGCCCTTGCGGGCGGTGATCTCGGGCGCCGTCAGGCGGCGGATGGCGACGTGCTGCGACATGGACGGAAACTAGTCCCCTTAGGCTGGGGCGGCAAGGGGCAGCCGCCTTGCGGGATCAGCTCAGCTGCACCACCGGAACGCCGATCAGCGCGCCATGCAGCTGGGCCATCAGCGCGTAAAGGGCGAGGCCGCCGATGACCGACAGCAGATCATGGCCGCCACGAACATCAGGTGAAGGCCTGACCCCGTAAGATGTGCCGATGACCATATGCAGCACGCCATAGGCAAGAAAGCCGCCAAACAGGATCACTCCGGCGAGATCGCCATTGGCCAGCAGATGACCGGCGGCCCAGAAGATCACCGCCCAGGCCATCGGAAAGCGCAGCCACTGCCGCAGCCTGCCGCGGAACAGAAAGATGCCAAGACAGATGAAGCCGATCAGCGTCAGCAGGAAATTCGCATGACGCCCCCAGGAGGGCGGATCGTAAACGGACAGGTCGGGGGCGAGGCGCCAGCCGATGACCACCACGGCCAGCCCGGCCAGCGTGGCGATGCCATAGACAGGGCCATAAGCACGGGCGCCGACCGCCGCCTGAAGTTTCGACTTGAGCGGCGGAACAGCGGCGATCAGGTGCAGGGCCGCGGTCAGGGCAACGCCGAAGGCGAGGAGGATCATCAAGCGACCGGCACGTTCAGCACATAGGGGTGGAAGCCGTAGAGGAACAACAGATAGAGCACGATCCCCACCGCCACCGCGATGAAGTCGGAGCGCAGGCGTGGCTCATGTTGCGGGCGCTTGCCGCGGAGTTCCGACATCACGATATCAGCGAGGCTCACCACGAAGAAGGTTCCGAACAGCCACACTTCGGAGCGCTGTCCATTGACCAGGAGATGCGAGCCTGACCACAGCAGGATGCCGATCGACATCGGGTTGTGCAGCCACTTCTTCAGATAGCCCTTGCCATGCGAGGCGCCGATCAGGACGAAGGCGAGAAGCGTGCAGAGCATGGTGAGATGGCGCATGCCGTCCCACGGCTCGTAAAGAATATCGACGGCGGCAGGCCCGGCCCTGGTCTGGACATAGCCGATGCCCATCAGCACCACGCCGATCAGCGACACGATGCTGTAGAGGCCTTTCCACGGTTTTTCGCCAAGCCTCCGCTCCAGCCCATCGCGCAGGCCCGGCAGAAAGATCGAGAACAAATGGCTGCCGCCAAACAGCAGACAGCCGAGCAACAAGAACGTCATGATTTCTCACCTGTTATTTCACCCTCTTGCCAGATTCTTCCCGCCGATCCAAGAGCAGCACCAGCCTTTAGTGAGACGCATGGGTTCCGCGGGCGCGGACCGGCCGCCGCAAAAGACCTTTGATTTCGGCGTGGCCAACCTCTAGATGTCTGGGGATATTTCTGGAGTTCATCATGCATCATCTCAAGGCAAGAGCCTTCGCCCTGTTGATTGCCGGCAGCCTGATCATGCCCGAAGCGGTGCTCATGGCACACGCGCAGGTCAGCCAGAGCGATGTGCAGCCGTCCTTCTCAGCCATCATGAACGCCGGCACGCGCGCCGACCGGGTGAAGTCCATCACGAAGGTGCCAAGCGTCGGCGTGGTACGGCTTGACGTGCCGGTGGTGCCGCTCATGGGGTCAGACGTGCCGAGCTGGCAGGAATTCAAGATCATGGTGCAGCGCAATTACGCCGGCGTCTCGAAGCTGCGCAGGGCGCTGATGGCCAACCCCGTCACCCGGGCGGCGCTGGCCAAGTACCGCATCGATCCCTCACAGATCGCCGGCGCGCAAATCTCATCGCGCGGCTCTCTCAGGCTCTACATCTTCTCGCGGTGGAACACGCGGCCCTGATACCTGCCTTTGGGCCTGCGGCACGGCTACATCACCCGGCCCATGGAAAAGCCGGTGGCGAGGTGCTTGCGCACGAAGATGATCAGCAGCAGGCCCGGAATGAGGCCGAGCACGCTCGCCGCCGAGAGCAAGGCGATGTCGCCCGAGAGGACACCCGCCGCGCGGGTCATGATGCCGGCGATCGGCTTGGCGTCGATGGTGGTGAGCGCATTGGCCAGCATGTATTCGATCCACGAGAACATGAAGCAGAAGAAGGCCGCGACCGCGATGCCGGGCGCGATCTGCGGAATCAGAATGCGCAGGACGTAGCCGGGCAGGCTGTAGCCATCGATGGCGGCGCTCTCGTCCATCTCGCGGGGCACGGTGGAAATGAAGCCCTCGAGAATCCAGATCGCCAGCGGCACGATGGAGCAGCCATGGGCGAGCGACACCGCGATGTGGGTGTCGGTAAGCCCCAGAAAGGAGAAGCTCAGAACGCACGGCGCCAGCAGAATGGCGGGCGCCATCATCCGGAACATCAGGAGGCCGAAGAACAGGCTGCGGTGGCCGAAGAAATCGTAGCGCGAGAAGGCATAGGCGGCGGGTAGCGCCACGGCGACCGAAATCGCCACATTGAGCAGAACATAGATCACCGCGTTGACATAGCCCATGTACCAGTCGGGGTCGGTGAAGATCAGCGCATAATTGGCGATGCTCGGGCTGTGCGGATAGAAAGTGAGCTGGCCGGCAATTTCGGCATTGGTCTTGAAGCTCATCACGACGAGCCAGTAGACGGGCGTCATGAACAGAGCCACATAGATGAGCGGGGACAGCGAGGGCCGCGTCTTCATGCGGGACTCCGACGCGGCACGATGAGCGCGAAGAACAGGGCTGACACCGCCATCACGATCGAGAGATAGATGATCGACATGGCGCCGCCCTGGCCGAGATCGAACTCGATGGTGGCGGTCTGGATCAGCTCATGCGAGAGGAAGGTGGTGGACACGCCGGGTCCTCCGCGGGTGACGACATAGGCTTCCGGGTAGATCATGAAACTGTCCATCAGACGAAGCAGCACGGCGATCAGCAGCACGAGCCTCAGCTTCGGCAACTCGATGAAGCGGAACACCGCCCAGCGGCTGGCCCCGTCGACCCGCGCCGCCTGGTAATAGGCCTGCGGAATGGCGCGCAGGCCGGCATAGCAGAGCAGGATGACGAGGCCCGTCCAGTGCCAGGCATCCATCAGCAGCAGGGTGAGCCACACGGTCACCGGGTTGTTCATGTCGTAATTGATGCCGGCCGCCGCGAACAGCCCGTGCAGCAGACCGGCGCCGGGCAGCGTCAGCACTTTCCAGAGATAGCCCACGACGATGGCCGGAGCGAGCAACGGCACGGCGACCAGCACGATGTAGACCGACGCGCGCCAGCCCGCCGCCGGCAGCCGCAGGGCGATGTAGATGCCGAGCGGTATCTGGATCAGCAGGGCGAGTGTGGCAAAGCCGAGGCTGCGCGCGAAGGCCTGCCAGAAATCCGGCGACGACAACACGCTGAGATACCAGTCCGCCCCCACCCAGACGAAGCTGTTGCCGGAAAACGTGTCATGCACCGAATAGAAGGCGACGAAAGCCGTTGGCACGACGCCGCACAGGACCATGACCAGAAGGGCGGGCAGCAGGAGCCAGAACGGCGCCGAGTCGCGTGAAACCATGGCGGCAAGCTTGCGCCGCGCGGGAGGCGGGCGTCAAGGAAGCGCGGAGTTCGCTTGGGTGCCGTGCCAAAGCCTAGGCGGCAAAGCCGTGACGATGTCGGTGCCACGCGAGGAAGCCCGGGTGCGGCCTATCCTGAGGGCGGCGCGGCGGAAAAGCCCGCCCCGTCTGGTTGATGAAGGCGCGGATGCCGTCGACATCATTGACCTTGCGGGACAAGAGGATCGCAAGATCGTCGGCAAGGCTGATGAGGCCTCGGTCGAACATCCAGTGCGCCGTGCCGGAGAGCTCAAGGCCATTGTTCACCGTATCCGGGCCGTTGGCCTCGACCGGCCGGATATGGGCGGCGTTAACCTCGGCACGCAAGCCACCGTTG
>DAISVW010000265.1:0-4160 GCA_036826695.1 Aestuariivirga sp. | reverse complement strand
GGAAAGGCCTTGAACATCGGCGCATCATTGGGCGAGTCACCGCAATAGGCGACGCCCTCGGTCTGCCGGTCCACATCGATGCCGAAGGCTTCGCTCAGAAACCGGCGGCGCATGGTAAGCTTGTCATGGCTGCCGAACCAGGCGTTGACGTGGATCGAGGATACCTTGGCGGCAGCACCCTCCTTGTGAAAGGCCTCGGCAATCTGCTGCGCGTCGGCGAGCGGCAGGGGCGGCACGTCCTCGCAGAAGTCGATGGCGACGTCGATCTCGCGATAGGCCTGATCGGAAGCGATAGCGGTGCCGGGAAATTCGGCGAGCACACGCCTGGCGATCTTCCAGAGTCTCTCGGTGTTTTCCTGCCGTTCCGAAGCCGGCTGCGCATAGACGCGGATCATGCGCCGGGCCTCGTCGTCATATCTGAAATAGAAGGCGCCGTTCTCGCCAACCACGCCATCGACCGGCCATTGCCTGGCGATCATGTCGCACCAGCCGGCTGGCCGGCCGGTGATCGGGATCACCTTGAGGCCGGCATGACGCAGCTTCCACAGCGCGTCATAGGCTTCGGCCGGCAGCCTGCCATGCAGGGTCAGCGTATCGTCGATGTCGGTGAGCACCGCCGTGATGCCGGCAAGCTGTTTCTCCGGCGCCTGGGCGAGAGGTTGCATGGTCATGCGAGGCCCGGCCGGTCCGGCGCGAAAGCAGCAAGAAGCGGGTCGCGCTCGCCTTCGACAATCTCTCTTGCGGCCAACAGGCCAAGCGCCGGGGCAAGCGTTACCCCCGAATGGGTGACCACAGTGTAGAGCCCTGCCCTGCCCTGCGGACGCCCGATGGCGGACAACCCGTCCGCCGGGGTCGGCCGGTAGCCCACAGTATAGAAGTCAAGACCGAGGCCCCCGGCCCCCTTGATCATGGCCTCCACCCTTGCCTGGAGACCGGCGGCGAGCGCCGCCGCGTCGTCCTCGGGGTCGGCGCCGGCAAAATCGGTACCGGCGACAAGCCGCCCCTCGGCGGTCTGCCGCACATGCAGTCCCGGTGCCATGACGAGTCCGTTCAGCAGCCGGGGCGCCGGCCTGGAGTGGGTGAGAAGGCCCGCGGGCGTGGTCATCCTGAGGGTGATGCCTGCGCTTTCAAGAAGCAGCCCCGCCCCGGCGCCCGCCGCCACCACGGTTTCATCGGCATGGATCACGCCTTCCCCGGTCATCACCCCCACGATGCGGCCCTGATCCTCGGCGAGCCAGTTCACCGGCGTTTCGGGCAGCAGTTGAGCGCCCAGCGCCACGGCTGACTGAAGCAGCGCCTCGGCGGCAGCCAGCGGCTCCACCACCCCTTCTCCCTCCACATGATAGGCGTGGGCCGGCGGATCGGCGAGGCCGGGCTCGATCTCCGCAATCTCCTTGCGGCCGACACGGCGGATCGGCTGTCCCCAGGCGGCACGCTCCGCCGCATAGGCGTCAAGCTCGGGCGCCGGCAGATCCCAGATCAATCCGCCGCACCAGTTGACGCCGAGGTCCGGAACGTTCTCCGCCAGCCGCCGCCACTCGGCGATCGAGCGCATGCGCAGCCGGAAATAGGGCTCCGGATTTCCCCAGCTGGCGTTGATCCAGGCCCAGCTGGCGCGCGTGGCGAGGCCGCCCGGCTGTTCCGCCTCGATCACGATCACCTCGGCCCCGGCCTTCGCCAGATGCCAGGCGAGCGAGGCTCCGATGATCCCCGCACCCACCACGATGACGCGCTTTGGCATTGCCCTGTCTCCGGCCGTCCGTTCAGAACTTCACGTGGGAGGCGCCCTTGGTCTCGAGCATGGCGCGCGCCTCGTCGGCTGATGCGATGTCGATCGACAGCTCTTCAAGAATATGTCTGATCTTGGCGACGAGCGCCGCGTTGGACGGCGCCAGCTGGCCCTTGCCGAGGAACAGATTGTCCTCGAGGCCCACCCGCACATTGGCGCCCATGGTGGCCGCCATGGTGGTGAAGGGCAGCTGGAAGCGGCCCGCCGCCAGCACCGACCAGTGATACTGGTCGCCGAACAGGCGCTCCGCCGTCTCGCGCATCATCATCACGTTCTGCGGGTCGGGCCCGCTGCCGCCCAGACTGCCGAAGATCGTCTGCACGAAGCGCGGCGGGGTGACCAGCTTGCGGTCGAGGAAGTGGGCGAGGGTATAGAGATGGCCCACGTCATAGCACTCGAACTCGAAGCGCACGCCATGGCCCTTGCCCAGCCGCTCCAGGATCTTCTCGATGTCGCCGAAGGTGTTGCGGAAGATATAGTCCTTGGAGTTCTCGAGATGGGCGCGCTCCCAGTCATGCTTGAAGGCGCTGTAGCGGTTCAGCATCGGGTAGAGGCCGAAGTTCATCGATCCCATGTTGAGCGAGGTCATTTCCGGCGAGAAGGTTTCGGCCGCCGCGATGCGCTCGTCGATGGTCATGCCCTGGCCGCCGCCAGTGGTGATGTTCACGATGGCATTACAGGATTGCTTGATGCGCGGCAGGAAGCTGTTGAAGGTGTCCGGCGAGGGCGAAGGCCGTCCGTTGTCAGGATCGCGCGCGTGAAGATGCAGGATGGCCGCGCCGGCCTCGGCCGCGTCGATGGCCTGACGGGCGATCTCGCCAGGCGTGACCGGCAGATGCGGCGACATCGAGGGCGTGTGGATCGAGCCCGTGATGGCGCAGGTGATGATGGTCCTCGATTTCTTGCGCACGCAAACCTCCCTTGGCGCTGGCCCGGGGCAACCTAACGGGGCGGAGGGGCCTCGTCACGCGGAAGTTTGTGCATTCCCGCCCAGCAAGCTTGCGGCAAGGCGCGGCGTCTACTCCTCGCCTGAACAAGACTGACCCCCATGACCTCGATGCTGCGCATTCTGCTTGCGGTGCTCTCCGGTATCACGGGGCTCGGCGCGCTCTATCTGATCCAGACCCCGGAGCAGCTGGCCTACAGCAAGGCGCTCGAACTGGGAGCGGTGACGCTGCTCCTGGCGGCCACTCTGCTCAGCATCGCCTGGGACGCGCTTCGCAGGCCAGACGAACAGGCAGGTCCTGAACGAGGCTCGCAGGCACCTGAAGGGACAGCGCCGCCGGGCATCCCGACCAGCGATGACGAAAACATCGTCCGGACGGAAGTCACGAGGCTCCTCCTTCTGCTTCGCCAGCATGCCGAGGCGAATGAGAACTTCTCCGTCGCCCTCGACCGCGCCAAGGCAGATCTGCATGAGAGCCTGAAGACCGAGCAGGTGCGGATCATCATCTCCTACCTGATGATCGAGAACGAGAAGATGAAGGCCCGCACCGCCATCCTGCAGGCCAATCTCGAGAACTCGCAGCACCAGATCGAGCGGCTCAAAACCAATCTCGCAACCGCCGAGGCGCAGGGGGTGAGCGACCCGCTGACCGGCCTCAAGAACCGCCGCGGCTTCGATATCATCCTGTCGTCGCAGGTCGCCACCAGCCGTGCCGGCAACCAGCCCCTGTCGCTGATCCTCGCCGACATCGATCATTTCAAGGCGATCAATGACCATTACGGCCACCCGGCGGGTGACGACGTGCTAAGGTGGTTTGCCCGGATACTTTCCAGCAACGTCAAGGGCCGGGACACGGTGGCCCGCTACGGAGGCGAGGAGTTCGCGGTGATCCTGCCCGCCACGCCGCTCGAAAACGCTTGCAAGGTGGCGGCCCACATCAAGGCCCCGCTGGAACAGCAGCTCTGGCAGAAGCCGGGCGCGCCCAACACCCTGCTGCGCGTCACCGCCACGTTCGGCGTGGCGCAGCTGGCCGAGGGCGAAGGCACGAGTTCGCTGGTCTCGAGGGCCGACGCGAGGCTTTACGATGCCAAGACCGGCGGCCGCAACCGGGTGGCGGCCTGAGCTACCTTAAGGTCAGCCTTTAGATTAACTACACCCGCGGTCCAACAAGCCCATTGCGCGGCGTTGCATGATCGTCATATTGTCTCCATACGAAAGAAGAAGCCGGCCCCACCGGCCATAGAGCTTTTTGACCATGTGCGGGCATCCGGCCCCGCCAAACAGGAGAACGTTATCAATGAATAAGCTTACATCCGCGCAGGAGACCATCCGCGCTGCGGCGCTGTCACGCCGTACCCTGCTCAAGTCCGCGGCCGCGCGCGGCGCTGTCGGGCTTGCCGGCCCGCTCTACACGCGGAACGCGCT
>DAISVW010000264.1:0-4171 GCA_036826695.1 Aestuariivirga sp. | reverse complement strand
GGCTGGCTCACGCGTCACCAGCACGAGGCCGGTGGCGCCATTTTCGAGATCATCAAGGGCCTGGGCATTGGCGCGCGCCGGATCGGGGTGATCCACCCGCTGGAACACTGTCCATGGGGCCTGCAAGGGCCGCGCGGCACGCGGGCCCGGCTGCTGCGCGTAGAGCGGCGCCAGCCTGATACCGTCGGGGGTATGCCGCATGAGCTTCTCGTCGAAGGAGGCGCCCTTCAGCACCGCCTCCACCCGTTTCATCCAGTCGGCTTCGGTGAAGCCGGGAAAACCCGCCGCCAGCTCTAGATCGCTCATGTCGGCCATCACCTCTAGCCAATGCGGCTGGCAGCCGCAAACCGCCCTTTGTCTAATCTGTCAGGGACGTGACACGCACGCCATTCGCCAGCTGGTCAGAGGGGTGCAGGATCACCACATCCCCGGCGGTGAGGCCTGCCGTCACCTCCACCACGTCGTCGTTGCGCCGGCCCGGTGAAATGATCTGCAATACCGCCTTGCCGTCCATTACCTTGTAGACGGCCCACGCGCTCCCCTGGCGGAAAAGCGCAGCAATGGGCGCGGCCAGCTTGTCCTTGCCCTCCCAAACGGCGATCCGCACCACCACGCGGAAGCCATCGCCCAGCTGCCGGGCCTCATGCGGGTTTGCGAGATCGAGGATGACCGGCACCCGCTGCTCCTCGATGCCGAGTGCCGAGACCTTGGTCACGGCGGAAGGCTCCACGCGGCGCACCCTGGCGGCGAGCGGCGCCCCACCCCAGTTCACGATCTCCGCCGCGGCACCCGGCACGATCTCGACGGCATCGCGCGACAGGATGTCAGCCGTGATTTCGAGATCCGCGGGATCGCCGATCTCCATTAAGGGCGTTCCGGCCTGCACCACCTGTTCGCTCTCGGCCAGCACCCGCAGGATCTGGCCGGTTATGGGTGCCTTGATCTCGGTGCAGCAGGGTCCTTCGGCGGTGCCGGTCTCAATCAGCGCCGCCTCGGCGCGCTCCAGTTCGCGCTTGCGCACGGCGAGTGCTGACTGGGCGCTCTCCAGAACGGCTTCAGCCGTTTCTGCCTCCAGTCGCGCCTTGTCCCGCGCGCTTTCGGAAATCGTGCCCTTGGCCGCCAGACGCTCGGCACGCGAAAGCTCGGTCTTGAGGAAGGCGAGCCGGGCCTCCGCCTGCCGCACCTCGGCCTGGGCTAGTCCTACCCCGGCTTCGGCGGAGGCCGCCGCGGCTTCCGCCACGCGTTTGAGGCGCGCATCGAGCAGGCCCGGCGCGGCGGGCCGGATTTCGGCCAGCACCGTCTTGTCCTTCACCACCTGGTCGCCGGCATGAAGGTCAATGCGCAGCGTCTGGCCGCCGATGGGGGCGGAGACAGTGAAAATCTCGCGGATCCGGCTCTTGCCCTCTTCCTCGACGGTGACGAGGATGTCGCGCTTGCCGATCACGGCGGTGGCATCCGGCAGGGGCCGCGGCCAGAAGGCCCAGGCGAGGCCCGCCAATACGGCGAGCAGGGCGAGCAGCATCATCAGGCGGCGCAGCATGTCATTCCCTCGTCTTCAGCACTTCGATCATGTCCAGCCGGTCGATGCGGCGGCGCACCACCAGGCCCGACAGTGCGGCGGCGGCGAACACGATCAGGCTCGCCCAGGCATAGACCTCGCGGTTGACCACCAGTGGCACACGGTAAAGGTCGGTGCGGAAACCGTTCGCCATGGTCCAGGCGAAACCATAGCCCAGGAGCCAGCCCACAGGCTGCGCGACAATCGCCACCACGGCAAGCTCGCCGAGCAGCAGGGCCGACACCTCGCCGCGCGTGAAACCGAGGACCCTGAGGCTGGCCATTTCCCGCCCCTGTTCCGAAAGCGAAATGCGCGCGAAATTGTAGACGACGCCAAAGGCGATGATCGAGGCCAGCGAGGTGTAGACGGTGATCATGATCGAAATGTTCTGGGCCAGCGTCTCGCGGAAATTGGCGAGCGCGGCGTAGCGGAGCGAGATGAAGCTCGCCGCGGGCATGTCCTTGAGCCGGGCGAACAGCGCGCCGCGGCCCTCCGCATCGAGCGCCAGATAGGCGCCGGAAATCAGCTGGTCCTCGCCCAGCATGCGGTTCATGGCATCGAGGTTCATATAGGCGGTAAGTCCGATGAAGCCGGTGATGATGGCGGAGACGGGAACGTCGAGCTTCTGCCGCCGCCCCTCCAGCACTTCGACGCTCACCTTGTCGCCCAGCCGGAGCTTGAGAAGCTCGGCCAGCGCCTCGGAGATCACCAGGCCGCCATCGGGCAGCGTCACCGGCACGAGCTTGCCGTCCAGCACGCGCGAGAGCTGGCCTCCGGCGCTATTGCCGATGAGCGAGATGCGCCGTTGCGCCGGCCCATTGACGAGTTTCACGGCAACGGCGCGGAACGGTTCCGCCTGCTTGACGCCGGGCAGGCGGCGGACTTCGTAAAGAGCATCCATGCGCCGCACATCGGTGAAGGTGATGGTGGCATCCTGCCGGTCGCTGCGCTGGAAGGTGACGTCGATCATGTGCTCGATGGAGCCAAAGGACCACAGCGATCCGACGAGGATCGCCACCGCCATCGCCATGCCGAGCACCCCGCTCAAGGTCCGCACGGGCCAATGCGTGAGATGGCGCATGACGATGACGCCCGATTGCCTGACATAGCGCGAGAGGTCGGCCATGCCGCCCAGGATCTTGCGGAAGCGCGGCGGCGCGGGGGGCGCCATCGCCACCGCCGGCGAGAGCCAGGCCACGTCGCGCACCGCCTTCACCGCTCCCAGAATGGCAGCGGCATAGGTCGCGCCCGCGGCGATGCCATAGACCGCCGGGTTGCGGCTGAACACCAGGAAGGGAAAGCTGAAGAATGCCGCGTAGAGCCTGGTCAGTCCGGCGCCGAGCCAGCTGCCGGCCACGAAGCCCAGCGCAATGCCTGCGATGGCGATCAGCGTGACGAAGCCAGCATAGTGCCGCACCACGCTCAGCGAGGAATAGCCCATGGCCTTCAGCAGCCCGATCTGCTCGCGCTCCAGCGCAATGAGGCGCGAGAGTGTCATGTTGACGAGGAAGGCCGACACCAGCAGGAAGATCGGCGGCAGGATGCGGCTCATGGTCCGGAGCTGCCGCAATTCGGCATCCAGAAAGGCATGCGAAAGCTGGTCTTTGCGCGTATAGGCGCCGCGCCCGCCATAGCGCGCGAGCAGCCGGTCGGCTTCCGCGATCACCGCTTGCGGGTTGACGCCCCGGACCAGCCGGATCGCCACCTGGTTGAAGGCGCCATCGAGATCGTAAGCCGGCGCCAGCAGGCTTTCCGGCGCCCACAGAATGCCGAAGCGCCGGTCGTCCGGCATCAGTGCGCCGGGCCCCAGCGCGTAGATGAATTCAGGCGAAAGGGCGGTTCCGCTCAGCTTCACGTCGCGCTGCCGGCCGTTGATCAGCACACGGATTGTATCGCCCTCGGCCAGCCCGTGCGCCGCGGCGAAACCGGCGCTGGCCACGGCCTCCTCCGCGCCTGGGTCTGGCAGGCGTCCCGAACGCAGATAGAGACGGTTCAGCGCCGGCATGTGGGTGTCTGGCAGCGACACCAGCAGCACCGAAGCGGGTTCTGCCATGCCGGGGAGGTCGGCCAGCGCGATCTTCTCGACCCGGGTCTCGACGGCGGCGACGCCGTCAATGGCGGCGATTTCAGCCTTGAGGCTGCCGGGCGCGCGGGTCAGGCTGGCGAAGATATCGGCAAAACCATGGGCGTCATAGTAGCGCTCCCGCGTGGTGGAGAGAGAGTCATAGGCCCCAACGCCCAGGATCAGCGTGGCGACGCCCGCCGCCATCACGAGGGCAATCGCCAGCGCCTGCGCCCACAGCCGCTTGAGATCGCGCAGCAACTTGATGTCGAGGGCGCGCATCACCAGCTCACCGCGCTCGCTGGCTTGCGGCTGTCATTGCGCCGTTCGGAGGCAATCGTGCCGTCGGCGAATTGCACCACCCGGTCGGCGATGTCGGCGATCGCCGCATTATGGGTGATCACCAGCGTGGTGGCGCCGGTGCGCGCGCTCACCGCCGTCAGGGCTTCCAGCACCCTGCCGCCGGTCTGCGAATCGAGCGCGCCCGTCGGCTCGTCGCAGAGCAGCACGGCCGGCTGCTTGGCGGTGGCCAGCGCGATCGCCACCCGCTG
>DAISVW010000263.1:0-4177 GCA_036826695.1 Aestuariivirga sp. | reverse complement strand
CCGGATTTCTCGAAGCCGACGCATGCGCGGTTTCGGGCTAAGCTCGCCAGGCTGGTCGCGCTTGCCGAGGCAGGCGATGTCGAAGGCCTCAAGGCCATCGAGATCAATCCGGTTTCGACGAGCCCAAAAGCGATGGCGCGCTATCGCGATCTGGCGATCACAGCCATCGAGGCACGCAGTCTGGATAGATGAAACAGCGCTTCGCTAAGCGATGGAAAAGCATAGGCGGTTGGGAATCAGCCGGCTGTCTTCGTGATACGCCGTTCAAATTTCGTTGCGACATCCGAACGCAGGATTCAGATAGCGTAATAGATTGCCGGCGATTTAAACTGAACAAACTCGGGCTTGGAGGAGTGACCATGGCGACTACCTCCCAAAGGAAGGCTTCGAAGACGCAGCGGCGCCGGGCGGTTGCTCACAGCCTTGTCCGCGTCGAGGTTCAAGCCGCCAAAGCGGATACCGGCCTCATACGCGCTCTAGCAGAAACACTTCGCGGCGAGCCCGAGCGGGCGAAAATGCTTCGATCCACCTTGGAGCAGGCGCTGATTGATCCCGAAGTGAAAACTGCTTTCGACGTTTTCGGGTCTGATCTTCCGGACGATGCGTTTGCGGGCATCTTCGATCAACCGCGCCAGAAGGGCTGGCATGAGGTCGAGCTTTGAAATTCCTCCTCGATAGAAACGTCATTTCCGAGATCCGCAAGCGAGAGCGGGCGCACCCGAATATCGCCAAATAGGTTGCCCAAACGCCTTGGAAGGAAATCGGCACGAGCGTCGTTGTCCTCGCCGAAATTCGGCGCGGTATCGAATTGAAGCGCCGCAACGATCCTGATCAGGCTGATCGCTTTCATCAGTGGTTTTCGCAGATGCGGACCCGCCTTGGAGATCGTGTGCTTCCTATTGACGAGCCCGTTGCCGAGGCCTGGGCGCTCTTGAGCGTCCCCGATCCACTGCCGCTGATCGATGGGTTGATGGCGGCAACCGCCAAAGTCCACGACTTGATGCTCGTCACGCGGAACATCGCCGACGTCGCCCGGACAGGCGTCGCGATCCTTGATCCCTTCGCAGACTGATACCGCGCGAACCCCAGTGCGAACCTGCGAACCTCTCCGGGTGCGAACCCGGTTCGCACTTTTGCCGCTGGCGATGGATCGCGCTGCCGCCGCCCGCATACAAAATGCGCCGGGAAGAACCTAAAGGGGCGCCCCTCCTTGAGGCGAAGGGTTTCGAAGCGGTCCTTCACTTGGCGCTCACTTCGCGCGCGCGACACCGCTTAACCGGAACATGGCTTCACAACCCTTCGGGCCTTCACCTGCGGAAGCCAGGATAGGCGAAGGCATTGGCGATGGTCGCGCAATCCGCCTCGGACACACCCACGCCGCGCGCAATCGCATACCAGCCGCCTTTGACGGCTTCTTCCATGGCATCAACCATTGCGCCTGCCTCAGAAGGATCGAGGAGGAAGCGCGCCGCCTGGCTCAGCATGTTGCGGGCATTGGCCCAGCGACCAAAATCGCCCGCCGCCATGGCGAGGTCGCGGCGATCGGTGCTCACCGGCACGGACGGCGTGAGATCATAGGCTGGCGAGAGCCGCCATTCGCGTTGCGGCGCGATCACGGCGTGATTGCGTGGGTGATCGTCAATGTTCGAGATCAGCGCGTTGAACAGCATGCGCCGGAAGAGTTCGGCCGCATCATGCTTCGGGTCGGCGCTGATCCGGCGCAGTTCCTCGGCCAGCACGACATAGGACCAGCGCTCGCGCTGGGTCTCGTCGGCGCGCAATAGCGTTAGGGCGCTCACCATGCGGGCACGTGTGTAACCCTGCGCGACCTTCTCGCGATCGAAGCGCTTGACCAGCAGCACATCCCGATCGCCGATAGTGTCGATACGGCTTGTCGCGGTGAGGAGACCGCAGGCGCGCGCCAGCAGCAGCATGGCGTGCTCGACCCGCGCCATGTTCCATTTGTCGTCGGCGCGGTTGAACTTGGCGAGCCACAGCCCGTCCGCATCTTCGACAACGGTTTTTGGCCGCGCACCGCCCATCGAGGTACCAAGCAGCAGCAACTCTTCCACCTGCGCCGCCTCGGCAATTGTGGTGCGCGGTTTGTTGGTCGCCAGCCGATCGGCGATTTCCTGAAGGCGGGCAAGATCGAGCGTGCGGTTGAAGACGCGCACAGGTGCGGGCGGCGCTTGTCCCAGGCCGAAACCAAGCGCTCCCGCGCGGTCGTCGGGCGAATGGAGGAGATAGTCGAGTTCGCCAAGTTCGGTCAGCCCGGCGTGCTTCTCGATGACCCGGCGCCCCCAATAGTCTGGGCCTGCATCCCGCAGCGCACCGAACAGACCTTTCATCAGCACCGTTTCATAGGTGCGCGCGCCGAGCTTCAATTCGGCCGGATCGATCTCAACAGCATCGGCGCGGGCGAGATAGCTTCGGCCATAGACGAAACGCCCGGTGGTGACGCCTTGCCGGTTCGTCTCGCGCGCATAGCGCCCGGCGGTGACGGCCTCGGTCTCACCGGGCAGGGTCACATAGACGAAGCATTCATCCGCGCCGGTGGGCGTTACTTTGCGCATCGGCTTGTTCCCGAAACCGGGCTCCACTTTCGGGGCCGATGCGTCAGAAATCATTGTCGAGCGCCTTCCGGCCACCGGCCTTGTCGCGGCCTTGCGCCTTGGCCAGCGTCAGGCCTTCCTCGTCGCTCAGTGGATCGGCGACGCGACCCAGCTGATCGGCCAGCCCCATGGCCCAGAGCAGCCCGGCATAGATGGCGATCCCCGTCGAGGGTTTGCCGCGTTCGGCATCGCCGATCACATGCCGGTCAACGCCGATCTTGGCTGCGACCTCGGCGATGGAGAGATTGCGCCGCAGCCGCGCCGTGCGGATGTTCGCCCCGAGGGTCTTCAGCGCCTGCTCGACCTCATAGGGCGGTGCGGCGAGCAAGGGGTTGCGGGCAGCCATGGCGTCTCAAGGCTCCATAAGCGGAAGTTTTGGCACCTTGAGACGCCTAACAGAGAAATCTTAACAACTCACGACTTGGGGCCTCAAGACGCCAAAATCGCAACTTTTGGAACTTCAAGGCGCCATACCAGAAAGGAGCCGCCCGCCCTCGAACACCGCCCGCCTGGTCGTATGGTGCTTGCCGCGGTGCAATCCGCGATTGGCCAGCGCCTGTGAGAAGCGCTTGACCGACATGGCGCTTCCTGTTCGTGCACGAGAGATATTTCAATCTGCGGTAATGAAGAATAGCTCGTCGACCCGGCAAGCCGCTTTGAAAACGGTTCCGAGTGCGTTCATGTCCTGGGCGGCGAGGGCCATTTCACGACATTGTGCCAGCGCTGCAATGGCGTCTTGCAAGCTGGCTGTCGTGGTCTCCGAACCTGTAATCCCTTGGCAGAAACATGAGACGTCCACGGCAGCCGAAGGCGTCTTGATAACGCCATCCTGAAATTCTTCCATGTACGATGCGGCCTTTTGCGTGACAGTCTTCGTGAATGCGAGCTGCTTTCGTTCAAGTCGATCAATAACATTTGCCTTCTTGCTCTGCTGTGACGTTTCGAGCTTCATTAATTCTGCAGTGATTTCGGCGGTAGTCTTTCTCGAGAGCTTGGCAAAGTAGTGCAGCGGGAGCCACTTGCGCGGCTGGCTGACAGCCGCTCGAATGTATTCCAATGGCTCGGCAACTGCGTTTTGATCCAAGAATGCAGCCAGAATGTCTTCTTGCGAAATTGCCTTCGGAACCAGCTTCGCTTGTGCCTCTTGTATGACGTTGACCGGTTTGACCTCCCCTATGAGCTTCAGCGCTGGCGCGCCATCGCCTTCGTCGAACTGGCCGTCGCGAATGAAAATGATCTGCTTGGCAAGCTCTTCGTCGATCAGGATTTCTCGGCCATCGGCTGCAAGGACATTTTTGTCGGTGTCCAAAATCAGGGCTTTGGCCGTTCCGATGGTCGCGATTTTCCCTGCCGCTTCGGCACCCGCCATGCGCGAAAGACGGTCGCGCTCTTCAAGCATGGACCGTAGGTCAGCGAATTTGATGCGGGCTGACTGCCCGGCATAACGGAAGAGGATTTCGCCTTCGCGAAGCTCACCTTTTCCTCCTCCGTCGCGCCACACGCTAACGGGCCGGTCTGGGTGTGGATCAACGTGAATAAATCCAACGGTCAGGCCGTCGAGCACG
>DAISVW010000262.1:0-4178 GCA_036826695.1 Aestuariivirga sp. | reverse complement strand
ATTTGCCTCTCCGCTGCAGCATGCCGACCGGGCGCTGATCGTCACGGCCAACGACTTCGACTCGATCTTCGCCATGAACCGGATTGTCGCGGCGATCAACGCCAAGGCCAAGAACTACGGCGTGCGGGTGGGCGGCGTCATCGCCAACCGCTCCAAGGATACCGATCAGATCGACCGTTTCGCCGATGCCGTGGGGCTGCGGCGCCTTGCACATCTTCCGGATGTCGACGCCATCCGGCTCAGCCGTCTCAAGAAGTCAACGCTGTTCGAGATGCCGCCGAGCCCCGAAGTCGAGCACGTGCAGAACGAATACATGCGGCTTGCGGCCAGCCTCTGGGCCGGTTCCGAGCCCTGTGAGGCACGCTCCATGAAGGACCGCGACATCTTCGATTTCCTGGGATTCGACTGATGAGCGACAGCTACCTCGAGCGGCGCGGAGAGATCGAGACCTATTTCGACCGGACGGCGGCTGCCGCCTGGTCCAGGTTGACCTCCGATGCCCCCGTGCGCGGCATCCGTGCCACGGTGCGCGCCGGGCGAGACCGGATGCGCGCCACGCTGCTCGGCTTTCTTCCTCAGGACCTGCGCGGCATGCGCCTGCTCGATGCTGGTTGCGGCACCGGCGCGCTGGCGGTCGAGGCGGCGCGGCGCGGTGCGGACGTGACGGCAGTCGATATCTCGCCCACCCTGATCGGCATCGCGCGCGAACGCCTGCCGGAGCGCCTCGGCGATGGCCGCATTCATTTCATTGCCGGCGACATGCTGGACAGGAAGCTCGGCTCTTTCGACCATGTCGTGGCCATGGACTCGCTCATCCATTACAGCCTGCCCGACACAGTCGGCATGCTGGCGCGGCTCGCCGAGATGAGCCGGAACAGTGTCCATTTCACCTATGCGCCCCGCACTCCTGCTCTGGCCGCCATGCACTTGGTCGGAAAGGTCTTTCCGCGCAGCGACCGTTCGCCGCGCATCGTCCCGCATGCGACCGCTTCGCTGCACAACGCCATCCGTCACCATGAGCGGATGGGGGGCTGGCAGCTCCGCCGCGACGCCCGCATCACCAGCGGCTTCTATATCTCTCATGCCCAGGAGATGATCCGCGCATGAAGAGGCTCAACCGCAGCATGATGGCTGGTTGGCAGTCGCTCGGACCGCGCTTCCTGCCCTTTGCTGACGCGGCAACCAGGGACTTGCCCTTGGGCCGCCTGTTGCGGTTGTCGATGTTCCAGATTTCGGTGGGCATGGCGATGGTGCTGCTCACCGGCACACTGAACCGGGTGATGATCGTCGAACTCGGCGTACCGGCCTGGCTCGTTGGCCTCATGGTTTCGCTGCCCATTGTTTTTGCGCCGTTCCGGGCAATGATCGGCCTCAAATCTGACACGCACAGGTCTGTGCTGGGCTGGCGGCGCGTGCCCTATATCTGGTTCGGCACGCTGATGCAGTTCGGCGGCTTCGCCATCCTGCCTTTCGCGCTTCTCCTGCTCACCGGACAAGGCCATGGCTCTGCCATGTGGGGCCAGATCGGCGCTGGTCTTGCGTTCCTGCTCATCGGCGCGGGGATCAATGTCACCCAAACGGCAGGCCTTGCATTGGCCAATGATCTGGCGCCGGCGGAGTCCCGCCCACGGGTCGTCGCCCTGCTCTACGTCATGCTGCTCATCGGCATGGTGGCGAGTGCGCTCGTGTTCGGCAGCCTGCTCAGTGATTTCACCGCTGTCGAACTGATCCAGATCATCCAGGCCGTCGCCGTCCTCACCGTGGTGCTGAACGTCATCGCCATGTGGAAGCAGGAAGCCCGCAACCCTGCCCTGACCTTGCGCGACGGTCCGCGGACCAGCTTTGGCGAGGCATGGAGCGACTTCGCCCGCGCCGGCCGCGCCAAGCGCCTGCTGGTTGCCGTGGGTCTGGGTACTGCTGCCTTCAGCATGCAGGACATCCTGCTCGAGCCATTCGGCGGCCAGGTCTTCGGTTTGAATGTCGGTCAGACCACATGGCTAACCGCCACGCTGGCCGGAGGCACGCTCGCCGGTTTCGCGATCGCCGCCTACCGACTCAGCCGCGGCGGCGACCCCTACCGGCTGGCCGCGCTCGGCATCCTCGCGGGCATCGCGGCCTTCGTCGGGATCATCTTCTCACCGCTCCTCGATCTGGTGGCGCTGTTCCAGACGGCGACTTTCTTCATCGGGCTGGGTGGCGGCTTGTTCGCCGTCGGAATGCTGACCGCCGCCATGGACCTCGCGTCCAGCGGCTCCGGAAAGCTCAGCGGATTTGCGCTCGGCGCGTGGGGCGGCGTGCAGGCTACCGCGGCGGGACTCGCGGTGGGTGTCAGCGGCGTGCTGCGCGACTTCATTTCGAGCCTCGCCGACCAAGGCACGCTCGGCGCTGCCTTCAGCGGTCCGTCGGCGGGCTATCTCGTCGTCTACCAGATCGAAATCCTGCTGCTCTTCGCGACCCTGGCGGCCATCGGGCCCATGGTTCGCGGCGGCGCCAGGCGCATAACCAGACAGCCGGGCTTCGGCCTGGCGCAATATCCAGGCTGATCCAAGGAGAACGCCCATGTCAGCAGCCTTCACCCAATATGTCGATGTCGCACAGGTGGTGCTCTATGTTTTCTGGGGCTTCCTGGCGGTCGTCCTCATCTACCTGCATCGGGAGAACAAGCGCGAGGGCTATCCCCTGGAGTCCGACCGTTCGGCGCATGTCGTCGTACAGGGATGGCCGCCGGTGCCCGCTCCCAAAACCTATCTGCTGGCCGACGGCTCCATCGTGAAGGCGCCGCGGGCCCAGCCCTATGCCGCAAGGCCGATCAAGGCGACTCCGATCGGCCCCTGGCCCGGCGACCCGCTTGCGCCCGATGGCTATCCGATGGTCGACGGCGGTGGGCCCGCAGCCTATGCGGAGCGCCTCGATATTCCGGATGCGACCGTGCACGGCACGCCGAAACTCGTGCCGCTCCGCAACGCGAGGGACTGGCACATCGAGGAACGCGATCCCGATCCGCGCGGCATGCAGGTGATCGGGGCTGATGGCAAGGTGGGCGGCGTTGTCAAAGACGTCTGGGTCGATGTCGCCGAATACATCATGCGGTACCTCGAGGTGGAGGTCAGCGACAAGGAGGGCAACCGCCGCAACGTGTTGCTCCCGACCACCCTTTCCCGCATCTCCGGCTCGCGCCGGGAGGTGGGGGTGAAGTCGATCACCTCGAAGCAATTCATGAAGGTGCCTGGGATCCGCAACCCCGCCGTGGTCACGCGGCTCGAAGAGGACCGCATCTGCGCATATTATTCCGGCGGTCACCTTTACGCGACACCGGAACGGGCCGAGCCGCTGGTATGACCCGGCACCACGACGATTTCGCTTTCGAACCGGTCCGCGGCCTTCCAGCTGTGCTACCGCCCGGCGAACGCATGCTGTGGCAGGGCGCGCCCCGCTGGCAGGACCTTGCAGTGCATGCCTTTCATGCCCGCAAGGCCATCTGGTACTTCGCAGCACTCGCCGCCTTCGCGGCCACCCTGCGGCTTGGTGAAGGCGCCAGCCTCGAGGTTGCAGTTCGGCCCTTCGGATGGCTCATTCCCATGGGCCTTGCTGCCGCGGGACTGCTCGCGGGGATGGCCTATCTCAGCGCGCGCACGACCGTCTACACCATCACCAGCAAGCGGCTGGTGATGAGGATCGGGATGGCAATGCAGGTCAGTATCAACCTGCCCTTCAACCAGATCGACAGCGCAGCCTTGCGCCTGTTTGCAAACGGGTCTGGTGACATTCCGCTCAAGATCACCAGGAAGGAGCGTCTTGCCTATCTCCTCCTCTGGCCCCACGCCCGGCCATTCCATTTCACCCATCCGCAACCCTGCTTGCGGGCGATCCCCGAAGCCGACCGGGTCGCTGGCCTGCTGGCTGCCGCACTGTCGGGCCAGGCCATTACCCCGCTAAACGAGATGCCGCGAACCGCGGGCTCATCCCTTACCCAGCAACCGGCGGCTGCCTGAGATGACCGGAACCCCTTCCCACACTCCGATAACGAAACTGCCGCTGGCCTTTGCGTTCGGCATTGCTGCTCTTTCCTTCATTGTGGTGGCGGGCGCCCGCCATTACGGGTTAACGACCCAAAAGACCGTTTGGGAGGCGGAAATAGTTGAGAGCCGCCACTTGCGGGTAGAGGCAACGCCAAACGG
>DAISVW010000261.1:0-4191 GCA_036826695.1 Aestuariivirga sp. | reverse complement strand
AAAGACCCTTGGCCGTCCGGTTAGCTCCTATGGCCGCGAATTTTCCGGCGCGCGGATCGGCGATGGGAACGCGATGGCAGGCATGGAACAGCCCGTTCACTTCTGGGACCCGTCGATCGCACCCTCCGGCATGGTGTTCTACACCGGCAACCGCTATCCGGGCTGGCAGGGCAATCTGTTCATCGGCGCATTGGTGCAGAAGCATCTGGCCCGGGTGGTGATGACCGATGGCAAGGTCACCGGCGAGGAGCGCCTGTTCGACGGTCTGGCGCGCATCCGTGACGTGCGCCAGGGCCCGGATGGATACCTCTACCTCGTGACCGACGAGAATGCGCCCGCGGGCCGCATTCTCCGCGTCATGCCCGGATAGCCCGGCAGCTTCTTCCATCGCCGCTTGGCTTGATTGTTTAGGCATGGCATGGGTGAGAGACGAGGAAGGTTCACACGGGGGGAGGACCAGCTCAGGCCACATGCGGATCGACATGAAAACGGCGGAGACGAAACTCGGAGGCATGCTGGCGGGCGTGCCCGACGCCCGGGACATCGCGTGGTCCGCCGTCTGGCTGGAGGCCTGCGGCTATGGCGGAATCAAGCTGCTGGGCGAAGCCCTCAAGGATGACCGCCGCGATCTTGATCTGGCGCGCGATGCGCTGGGGATCGACCTGCAAAACATATCCTGCGCGTTCCTGGCGCCCGCCATCATGCGCGACGTGAAGGCCAATGGCCGGGTGTTCCTGCGCAATGTGCGGCACGGGCTGTTTCTGCTGCCCTTCACGGTGCGCGACAACACCGGGCTTGGCTGCCCGGTCGACCCGTCCTTCGCGGTGGGCGGCGAACGCCACAAGAACCCTTATGCCGAAAAGCTGGCACTGGCGGAGGCGCAGGGCCTCGATATCGACGAGGCCGCCTTTGCGGAAATCCGTGTCTGAGCAAGAGCAAACCGGAGAGAAAACCACATGCCAGGCCCGCTCACCGGACTTCGCGTTCTCGACCTGAGCCGGGTTCTCGCGGGGCCATGGGCCACGCAGATTCTGGCGGATTTCGGCGCCGAGGTCATCAAGATCGAAAAACCGGGCGAGGGCGACGACACCCGCGGCTGGGGCCCGCCCTTTCTCACCAATGCCGACGGAACGAAGGGTGACGCCGCCTATTTCCTTTCCGCCAACCGCGGCAAATGGTCGGTGGCGATCGACATGGCCACCGCGGAGGGCCAGCGGCTGATCCGCGATCTGGCCGCGAAGTCAGACATCGTGATGGAGAACTTCAAGGTCGGCGGCCTGCGGAAGTATGGCCTCGACTATGAAAGCCTCAAGGCGGTCAACCCTTCGCTCATCTATTGCTCGCTCACCGGCTTCGGCCAGACCGGGCCCTATGCGCAGCGGGCGGGCTATGACTTCATGATCCAGGGCATGGGCGGCATCATGTCGGTGACCGGCCAGCCCGACGGCACGCCCGGCGCCGAGCCGATGAAGGTGGGCGTCGCCTTCGCCGACATTTTCACCGGGCTATATTGCGTGATCGCCATCGAAGCGGCGCTGTTTCACCGCGCCCGCACCGGTCAGGGCCAGTACATCGACGTCGCCCTGCTCGATACGCAGGTGGGCGTGCTGGCCAACCAGGCACTCAACTACCTGGTCGGCGGCACGCCGCCCACCCGGCTCGGCAACGCCCATCCCAACATCGTTCCCTATCAGACCTTCGCCACAACAGACGGCCACATCATCATGGCGGTGGCCAATGACCGGCAGTTCAGGGAATATTGTGCCATCATCGGCGTGCCGCAGCTGGCGGAGGACGAACGCTTCCGGCTCAATCGCGGCCGCGTCGTCAACCGCGCGGAACTCATCCCTCTGCTGGTCGAGCCGATGAGGGCCCGGACCACGGCGGAATGGGTGGCGGCCTTCGAAAGCGCCGCTATTCCCTGCGGTCCGATCAACAGCATCGACCAGGTCTTCGCCAATGAGCAGGTCCTGGCGCGGGGCCTGCAGATCGGGCTCACCCGCGAGGATGGCGTGCAGGTGCCCGGGGTCGCCAATCCGGTGGTATTCTCGGAAACGCCGGTGGACTACGCGAAGGCACCGCCGCGTCTCGGCGATGGAACCGCCAGGGTGCTGCGCGAGGTGCTGGGCATGGGGGCTGAGGAAATCGACCATCTGCGCGCACAGCAGGTGATTGGCTAGGCTCCCGCGATGATCCGCACGGGATCATTCTGACCACGGTTCCTGGCTTGGTCGGCGCCCGGGCTAAAGCCCGGGCGTGGCAACCCCAGCAGCTGCCGGACGGCGTCTTACGCGCCGCCCCAGGTCGAGCGGGGCGGCAGCCGGCCACCCGGGGTCATGTGGTCGACGGCCTGCGGCAGAATCTGCGAGAGCCGCTTCAGCAATTCGGCGCGATCGAGGCCCGTCTGACGGGCAATCATGTCAACCAGATCAGGACCGAGCGCCTGAGCCATCTCTTTTTCGTTCACGGGTTCGTTCTGCCCGGTCGCCACCCAGCTGTCGGCCTTCCTGCCGAGCCCGGCATTGCGGAACTGGTCGATCAGATCGCCGAGACCGCCAGGGACGCCTCCGCCGGCACCAGCTTCAGCCCGAGGCAGCCCCTGCGGTTGCGGCGGCATGCCGGGCATGCTGCCGGCCCCGCTGGCATTCTGCAGGTTCCTGATGAATTCCCCAATCTTTTCGCGGTTCTGGTAGCCGGCGATGGCGACGAGACCCAGCAGGGCAGCGAGAGACGGCATACTGCGGTTTGACATGTCACATTCCATGCTTAGAGTTCAACGGACGGCTTCTTGAGCCGGGTGGACGCGGAGCTGGAGACATGAGGTTTCCAGCTTCCGTGTGGAATTATAGCTCAGAAAGTCAACGGGGGCATGACATAAATGGAATCGTTTCTCTGGACGATCATCATCGGATTTATCGCCGGCATCGTCGCCAAATTCCTGATGCCGGGCAGGAATGACCCTCAGGGCTTCGTGCTGACGGCGTTACTGGGCGTGATCGGCGCCTTCGTGGCGACCTGGCTCGGTCAGACCATCGGCCTGTATGGTCCAGACGAAGGAGCGGGTCTGATCGCCTCCATTGTCGGCGCGGTCATCGTCTTGGCTATCTGGGGACGGATTTCCCGGAACCGCTCCGCCTGAGCCGGGCTGCTTTGCTTCAGTGTCGGAACGGGGCTTCGTCCCGCCCTTTCCGCATGTCGTTTTTGGGCTATTCCCCCGCCGGTGGAGGAGGCATAAAGCGCACCACCATGGCCAATCTCGTGATAACTTACTGGCGCGACATTCCTTCGGCGGTTTCGGTGAAGGCCGGCCGCAAGGAGGAAAAGCGCATGCTCGCCGACCGCTTCCAGGAAGCGATCGACATGGCCGCCATGCGCGGCGGCGCCTCCGACACCGACAGCTATCTCGCCGACTGGCGGCGGGCGGAGCCCGTGCCGGTGGGTGACGACCTGGCAGCCGAAGTCGAAAAGGCCAGGGCTGATCTCGAGGCCGAATTCACCCAGGACAAGCTCAAGACCCTGATTGCCAATGGAGGCAAGGCCCCATGACCCACACCCTCGTCGCCTCCGCCACCCGCGAGCACATCATCGGCTTCGACCGTCCCTTCACGGTGATCGGCGAGCGCATCAACCCCACGGGGCGCAAGAAACTGGCCGCCGAAATGCAGGCGGGCAACTTCGACACGGTGATCAGGGATGCCCTCGCCCAGATGCAGGCGGGCGCGCATATCCTCGACGTCAACGCGGGCGTGACCGCTGTCAATCCCAATGAGTCCGAGCCGCCGCTGCTCAGGCAGACGATCGAGATCGTGCAGTCGGTCACCGATCTGCCGCTGTGCATCGATTCCTCCGTCACCTCGGCGCTGAAGGTCGGTCTCGAGACCACCAAGGGCCGCCCGCTCGTCAATTCGGTGACCGGCGAGGAGGAGAAGCTCGAGGCCATCCTGCCGCTGGTCGCCAAATACAATGTCGCGGTGGTGGCGATCTCGAATGACGAGACCGGCATTTCCGAAGACCCCGACGTCCGCATCGCGGTGGCCAAAAAGATCGAGGAGCGCGCCGCCGACCACGGGATCAAGCCGCATGATATCGTCGTCGACCCGCTGGTGATGCCGATCGGCGCCATGGGCACGGCTGGTCAGCAGGTGTTCCGGCTGGTGCGCCGGCTGCGCGAGGAGCTGAAGGTCAACACCA
>DAISVW010000260.1:0-4194 GCA_036826695.1 Aestuariivirga sp. | reverse complement strand
ACGCCAAGACCGGCGACGACATCACCCGCTCGGTGCTCACCCAGATCATCTTCGAGGAAGAGAACAAGGGCACCAACCTGCTGCCGATCAATTTCCTGCGCCAGCTGATCCGCTTCTATGGCGATTCGATGCAGGCCTTCGTGCCCGGTTTTCTTGAGTTTTCGCTCGAAAACCTCGGAAAGGACCAGGAGAAGTTCCGGGCCCAGATGATGGATGCCTGGGGCGGCGATGCCTTGAAGGCGATGCAGGACCAGGCGCAGCGCAACATGGCCATGTTCAGCGACGCCATGAAGACCTTCAACCCCTTCGCGGCGGCAATGGGCGCGGCGGTGCCGGGTGCCCCCGCCCCGGGAAAGCCTGCTGGCCCCGCCAGGGATGACCTTCAGGCCCTGAAGGACCAGCTCGCCGCCATGCAGCAAAAACTCGATACCCTGTCGAAGCCTTAGGCTCGAGGTTCGGCGGCATTACCGGGCCTCCAAGCCGGACTCTTTGCGTGAGATGGTGTTTTACACTTTAATTCACTGTGATACACTTTCCATATAGGGAGTAGCGAATGAAACCCGCGGGACAGATGACAGTGACGCTGACCAGTGAGCTGGAGCAGTTCATCCGGGAACAGGTGAAGCGCGGCGCCTATGCCTCCAGCAGTGAATACATCCGCGACCTGGTGCGCGAGCGCTTCGTGGCGGAGCGCGCGCGCGAATTCAGGCTGAAGACTCTCGATGAGGCCTTAACGCGCGGTCTGGCGGACGCCGAGGCTGGCAGGACTTTGCCGCTCGAAGAAGCCTTCCGAAAACTCCGTGCGGAGCTCCGCCTGCCTGGCCGAAGCGCCGGTGAATGAAGCCGGTCGTTTTTTCGGAAACAGCATTTGCCGATCTGGTCGCCATCGCGACCGCCATTTCCCGCGACAATCCCGGACGTGCCTCGTCTTTCGTCGCTGAGATTGAAGACCGCTGCCTGCGCCTTGGTCACATGCCGGAGGCCTATCCCCTGGTACCGGGTTGGGAAGAACAGGGTATCCGCCGGCGTCCCTATCGGTCCTATTTGATTTTCTACCGGTTGCGCGCTGATAAGATCGAAATCATTCATGTGCTGCATGGCGCCCGAGACTATGAAGAAATTCTTGGCGATTCCGAATCCGACAGCAGGAACTGGCCAGAGTAAAGCAGCGCCGTTCGGCCGCGGTGGTACTGACCAGCGCGAGCGATCCGAAGCGAAGACGGGAGGTTCCGGTGAGAATGGCGTCGAAGGGGGCGACTGCCGCTCACCGCTTCGAGTGGCGCGGAAGACTCAGCGCAGGCGTTGCCGCGCGGTATCGCTCACCAGATCGGCATAGCTCGGTTCGGCGGACGGGAAAACCCGCTGACGGGCGGCAAAGGCCTGATCGAGCAGGTGGATGGCGCGCCGCAGCTTGGTCAATTCGTTTTCGAGACCGTTCTGGTAGATGGCGGCCGCCTCGGCCACCGCTATGGGTGGTTCGTCAGCAGCGGGTGTTGACGACCACGGCGGATTGAGGTTCGCCGCGCCGAACAGATTGCCCTGCATCAGGTCGATGCCCCATTCGCGCAGCCGCTCCGCGTCGGCCTCGGTCTCCACCCATTCGGCCACCGTCTTGATGCCGAAACTCCTGGCGAGGTCGATCAGCGCCCGCACATAATAGGGGTTGTCGCCGCTGCCGTTGAGGTCGCGGCAGAACGTGCCGTCGATTTTCAGGAATTCGATGGGCAGGGCGCGCAGGCTGCGGAACGAGGTGTAGCCGGCGCCGAAATCATCAATCGCCACGCTGCAGCCCAGCTGGCGCAACTGCTCGACGAAGCGGATGGTGTGAGTGAGGTCGCCGAGCGCCACCGTCTCGGTGATCTCGATGGTGAGCCGCCTGGCGAGAGGCCCGTGCGCGGCCAGCAGCGAGATGATCTCCGGATGCCAGCGCGGATCGATCGCCGTGGTGCCGGACATGTTGAGCGACAGCCTGGCGGCGGGGTAGCGCGTCAGCGGGGCGAGGGCCATCCGCGTCACGTCGCGGTCGATGAGGCGGATCAGGCCCAGCGTCTCGGCGACCGGAATCAGGTGCCCGGCGGTCACCGTGCGGCCGTCCTCGCCGGTCATGCGCAGCAGCGCCTCGTGAAAGGCGGGCTGGCCGGTGGCCGCGTCGACGACCGGCTGGTAGGCCAGCTGGAAACGGTTTTCCCTGAGGCAGCGCACCATCTCGGTGGCATTTCTGGCGTTGCCGCTGCGCTGGGTGAGCCGTGCCTGCGAGGGCTGGTAGATCACCACATCGTCGGCGGGCTGCCTTCGTGCTTCGGTCAGCGCCTCCTCGGCGCGGGCGATGGCGGTGTTGGGGTCTCCCGCATGCCTGGGCAGCACCACGGCGCCGATCGACAGCAGCGCCCAGACCGGGCCGCGCGCGGTCTCGATCACGTCCTCGCGCGCCGTGCGCAGGAAGCGCTCGGCCGCCACCGCCAGGTCTTCCGTGCTGCAATCATGCAACACGAGGCCGAACTTCGATCCCGAATAGCGCGCCACGGCATCGCCCGCGCGCATGACCCGCGCCAGGCGGCGCCCCACCGCGACGATCACTTCATCGGCAACCTCGAAACCGAAGGCCTCGTTCACCACGGCGAGATTGTTGATGGCCGCGACCAAAAAGGCGCAGGAGGAGCCGTCGCGCTGGGCCGCCAGCATCGCCCCGCCAAGCGACTCCATCAGCCGCCCGCGGTTCATCATGCCGGTGAGCGGATCGCAGTTGCCGAGATAGCTCAGATACTGGTCGCGCATGTGGCGCTCGTCGATGCGTCGCAGCGTGCCAAGCACGGTCGCCGGGCGGCCGTCGGGTCCGGCGAGCCAGCGGCCCTGGTCTTCCAGCCAGATGCTGCTGCGGTTCTTGCGGCCCTCGGGCAGGAAGCGGTACTCGATGCGGAAGGGAACCCCGGCGCCGGTATCGACTTCGCCCCCTTCCATGACCGCGCCATAGCGGCTGGTCAGGTTCTCGGGGTCGAGAAATGCCGCGAAACGCCTCCCGGATGGCACAAGTGCTAAGTCGCAGCAGAGGATGGCCACGGCTTTGCCGGACCATGAAAGACTGTCGCTGGCGACGTCCCAGCGATAGGCGGCAAGCCCCGCAGCCCGCGCCGCATCCTGCAGCAAGCCATCCTGGCCGCCGCCCGGGGCGGTGGCGACATGGTCTCCGATGTCTGGTTCCTGCAACGTGGTCTCCGCCTGGAAATCGTCCGGCAACAGATTAGATCACACCGTCAAACCAATTGTTAACGATGGCGTTCAATATCCTAATGCAAGACCGTCCTTGCGCGGGTCTGAACCTCCCACGAGCACGCCGTTGGCGCGGTCGATGGCAATCGCCTGTCCGCCGCCCAGCGGCCCCGGCGCCGCCGCGAGCAGATGGCCCCGGGCGGCGAGACCGCTCCGCACCTCCTCCGCAACACAGCTTTCGAGCAGAACCTCGCCGTTCTTCGGGAAATAGCGCGGAAAATCGATCGCCTCCTGCGGGGCCATGCCATAGGCATAACGGTTGGCCGCCACCGTGACATGGCCCATCGGCTGATAGTCGCCGCCCATGACGCCGAAGCTCATCTCGACGAGGCCGTCCTTCCGGGCCATGGCCGGAATGATGGTATGCAGCGGCCGCTTGCCTGGCCCGATGCAATTGGGATGTGCGGGGTCGGCCACGAAGCAGGCGCCGCGGTTCTGCAGCGCGATGCCGGTTTTCTCCGTGACGATGCAGGAGCCGAAACCGTCATAGACCGAATTGATGAAAGATACCGCCAGCCGCTTTTCGTCGACGACCGTGAGATAGACGGTATCCGATGTGCGCATGACGGTCCTGATGTCCAGCGCGCGGTTCATGTCGATCATCGCGGCGAGCCGCGCCGCCGTTTCGCTGCTCAGCAATTCGGCGACCGGCACCTCGGCGAAGGCAGGGTCGGCGATGTGGCGGTTGCGCAGGTCCCAGGCCAGTTTCATGGCCTCGATTTCAAGGTGATGGCGCTCCACCGACTGCGGGCCATGGCGGCGGAGGCCGAACTGCGACAGGATGTTGAAGGCGATCAGCGCCGTCAGCCCCTGCCCCGAAGGCGGGATTTCGAGAATCTCATGGCCCATGAACTGCGTGGCAATCGGCGTCACCCAATTGCCCTCATGGGCGGCAAGATCGGCCATGGTCAGGAGCGATCCCCGCGC
>DAISVW010000259.1:0-4203 GCA_036826695.1 Aestuariivirga sp. | reverse complement strand
GGATTTCGCCATGCTGGTCGAGGTGTTCGAGCGGCGC
The DNA here is from genome assembly GCA_036826695.1 of Aestuariivirga sp. Lineage (GTDB taxonomy): Bacteria > Pseudomonadota > Alphaproteobacteria > Rhizobiales > Aestuariivirgaceae > Aestuariivirga. The sequence continues at coordinate 4,166 of DAISVW010000259.1, read as the reverse complement.
GGCGTCACCTTCGTCAGCGTCACGCAGTCTTTCAATACGACGACCTCGATGGGGCGGCTGCCGCTCAACATCCTCCTGTCCTTCGCCCAATTCGCGCGCGAGGTCATCGGCGAGCGCATCCGCGACAAGGTCGCGGCTTCGCGCCGGAAGGGCATGTGGATGGGCGGCTACGTGCCACTCGGGTACCGGGTCGAGAACCGCAAGCTGCTCGTCAACGAGGAAGAGGCGGCATCCGTCCGGCTGATCTTCGAGCGGTTCGTGAAGCTCGGATCGATCAAGCTGCTGATGCGGGAACTGCAAGCGGCCGGAATCCGCAGCAGGCGCGGCACCATGCTCGACAAGGGCGCGCTCTACAAGCTGCTGAACAACCGGATCTATGTCGGCGAGGCTGTCCACAAGGGCGAGGCTTATCCCGGCGAGCATGAGGCCATCATCAACGCCGATCTCTGGCAGCGCGCTCGCGCCATCATGGGTGAAAGCCCGCGCATGCGCGCCAACAAGACCCGATTGTCGGGACCGTCCCTGCTGCGCGGCCTGATCTTCTCGCCGAATGGCGACGCCATGTCGCCGAGCCACACCCGGAAGGGCGATCGGCTCTACCGCTACTATGTCACGCAGTCGGTCTTGAAGCGCGGACCGGGAACATGCCCGGTGGGCCGGGTTCCTGCCGCCGAGATCGAGACGGCGGTGATCGAGCAGCTTCGCGGCTTCCTGCGCGCGCCGGAACTGATCGTGCGGACATGGATGGCCGCGATCCGGCACGACGAGCGCATCACCGAGGCCGAGGTGCGCGACGCCTTCGAGCGGCTCGATCCCATGTGGGACGAGCTGTTCCCCGCCGAGCAGGCGCGCATCGTCCAGCTTCTGGTCGAGCGGGTCGACGTGAAGGTCGATGGCATCGCGATCCGTCTCCGCACCGGCGGGCTGACCAAGCTGCTGGGCGAACTGCAGACCTTTACTGACCGAAAGGACGCGGCCTGATGGCGAAGGGCGCTCTCTTCCACGAGGCGGGCGCGCTCACCGTCACCGTGCCGATGACATTCCGGAAGCGCGGGGGGCGCAAGCTCGTCATCGCGCCGAACGGGGCTGATGCGTGGGCACTGCCGCGCGCCCGCATCGACAACACCATGGTCAAGGCGCTGGCCCGCGCCCATCGCTGGAAGAAGCAGCTCGACTCAGGTCGCTTCCAGACCGTCCAGGACCTTGCCGAGGCCGAGAAGATCAACTCGTCCTACATCGCCCGTGTCCTGCGCCTCACACTGCTCGCGCCGGACATCGTCGAGGCGATCCTCGACGGGCGGCAGCCGCCGGGATTGCAGCTGGACGACCTGCTAGCGCCGTTTCCGGTGGAGTGGGAGCGGCAGAGGGTTGAGTTTGTCGCGGATTGATCCGACAGAGCTTGCGACAGAACCATGCTCGGCCCTAATGTGCCACCATGAATCAGCGGTAATGTCACCTCAATACTGGGGCGCTCGGCAGGGCCGTTGCATTCCAGAGGTTGGGGCACGGGAATGGAAGCCGCCGAGCGTACAATAAGCCAAATACTGACTGAGCAGATCCGCTACGAGATCCCGGCCTATCAGCGCCCATACTCATGGGAAAAGGGCAACGTCGAACAGCTGCTTGATGATGTATGGGAAGCATACGAGGCCAATGATGCCGAGTATTTCATCGGCTCGCTCATTACGATCGAGCGCGAGAAGGGTCGCCTGTACGACGTCGTCGACGGCCAGCAGCGGCTCACAACGCTCAATTTGATCTTCTCTCGGCTGCGAGATGCGGTTGACGAGCCGGCGAAGTCAGAGCTGGGACGGCGCGTCCTGCCACGCAACGCGCTGACAGGCGAAGAGGAAACGCCTCGCCTGACTTTGCGGCAACGGGATCAGGGTTTCTTCCGGCGCTACGTTCTGGCTGGTGACGCCATTCCGAAGGCTGTGGTCGACGACATCGCCAAGGAACAGGATGCGCCCAAACAGCGGATCGTCGAAAATCTGGAGGCAATCAACGCATTCATCGCACAACATGATCAGACGACGCTGAAGCTCTTTGCGAACTATCTGCTCAGCAAGGTCTATGTCGTGTTCGTCACGACGGCTTCCTGGCAATCGGCATATCGGCTCTTCAACGTGCTGAACGCCCGCGGCATGGCTTTGTCAAATGCCGATCTGATCAAGAACATGCACTTTGCGCAGCTCGGGGGCAATTCCCCCCGAAGCAGCGATCTGGATGACGCCTGGCTCGAACTGGGAGAGCAGATCGGCATAGAAAGGCTCGACCAGTTCCTCGCGCATCATCGGAGTTCGGTCATCGCCATCAAGGCGCGAAAATCTCTCCACGAGGAGTTTGAGCCTCTCATCGGGGCTGCTTCCTCGCCTTTCACTTTCCTCGATGAGTTGAACACGTCGGCGCGAAACTATCTGCGGATCCAACGGAATGCGTTCGAAGCACCAGCCGCTCGCCGTGCCATTCGTTCGCTGCAGCGTGTTGCCTTCGAGGAATGGATCCCGCCGCTGCTCGCCTATCTCAACAAGCCCGTCGCCGGACTAGCCGAACACGAGTTCATCGATCTGCTTGAGCGCATCACATACCAGAATTGGATCCGGCGCCTCGCATTCACTGCGCGCCTCACGGCCTATTTCCAGCTCATCACCGCGATCCGTGCCGGGAAGACCGCCGATGACATTCGAGCGATCTTCCGCGCCAATGCGAATGATGACGAGTTCCAGACCCTGCTCGACGGCGAAGTGTATGGGCGGCCTTTCGCGCAAGCCGTGCTTTTGCGCCTGGAAGAGGCCGACCAGGACGAGTCCGTCACGAAGGATTTCGGCGGCAAGATCACCATCGAACATGTCCTGCCGCAGGCGTTGAAGGAGCCTTACTGGCGTGAGCGCTTCTCGGATGATGAGCACCGCCTCTGGCTCCATCGCCTTGGCAATCTCGCGCTGCTTGCCGGGATCAAGAATTACAAGGCCCAATATTTCGCATTCGAGCGCAAGAAGAAGATTTATTCCGAGCGAAACAATCGCGTTTCATTCGATACGACGAAGCCGATCCTTGCAGCAGAGCACTGGACAAAGGAATTGCTGACAAAGAGGCAGACCGAACTTGTTGACCGGGCATGGAGAATTTGGTCGTTCTCGGGGACAGACACTTCATCAACGGTAGGGCCGGCGGCATGATTGGAAAGTCAGCTCATCGAACTCGATCTGCAAGGCGGGCTACCCGGATTGACGGGAGAGAGGCAAAAGCGTGTCGCGTCTGACGGATCTGATCGCAAGGGCAAAGGCCCGCGACAATGCGCTTGGGGAAGAACTTGAGCGCGAGTTCAAGGCGCTGGCCTCGCGACGCGCCTTCGGGCTCAACTTCGAGCGGCATCGGCCGGAAAGCGTGGAACTGCCCGGGCGGCCTGTGCGGCGGGGCGACAAGGTGCGGGTGCTGCCGCCGCGGGGCACGACACAACGCGGGGATCAACGGCTGTGGCGGGTGACCCGCATCGAGGGTGACGGCGAGGCGCGGATGGCGCAGATCGCATTGATCGACGCCGAAAGGCCCGAAACGGCCGATGTGGCGGTCGCCGATCTGGTCGTGGTCGCCGAGTTCCGCGACTTCATCTATCCCGGTCTGGTCAGCACGGGGCGCGTGTCGCGCGGGGACGACAAGCCGTTTCACACAGTGATCAACGGCGAGAACTTCCATGTGCTCGAGGCGCTGACCTACACGCATCGCGGCAAGATCGACGCCATCTATATCGATCCGCCCTATAATTCGGGAGCTACCGACTGGAAATATAATAATTCTTATGTTGAAAAGGATGATCTATACCGGCACTCTAAGTGGTTGGCGATGGTTGAGCGCCGACTTATCGTCGCGAAATCGCTCATGGCCTCCAATAATTCGGTTCTAATTGCAACAATTGACTCCCGAGAGTATCTGCGACTGGGTTTATTGCTCGAACAAATATTTCCAGAAGCTCGAATACAGATGATATCCACCATCATAAATCCGAAAGGTGTTTCTGTCGTTGGCGGCTTTCGTAGAGCCGACGAATATATATTCGTTGTTATGATGGGCGATGCCGCGCCTAGCCGTTTGCCATTGAGCGCGGAGTGGTCACCATCTTCGATTGTGAGCAGCAGCTTCAGCGCAGATGAACCCGAAACAACGGT
>DAISVW010000258.1:0-4243 GCA_036826695.1 Aestuariivirga sp. | reverse complement strand
CTCTCCCGCGAAGCGGGAGAGGAAGGGGCCCCAACGAAGTTGGGGGAGGTGAGGGCATCGGACACTTGCAATCATGATCCCGTTTCCCTCCCTTTTCTGGACAGGAGAACTCAAGACCTGATCAATATTCATCGCGATTTACCGCCGCCTCTCGATCTCGACGCCGACGCTGCGCGCATTGGCGATGATGTCCGGCTTCTCGACGCGCACGCGCGCCGCCGTCACGCGCTTGTCGCGCAGACAGGCGGCGGCGATCTTCTCGCATAGGCTCTCCACCAGGTTGATGTGGCCCTCGGCGATGATCGCCTCGACTTTCTTCACCACGATCTCGTAGGACACCACATGGCTGATGTCGTCGTCCTTCGGGCCAGCGCCTTCCTTTACGGAAAGATCGATGTTGACCACGATGCGCTGCGGCTCATGCTTCTCGCGTTCATGGATGCCGATCAGCGCCTTGAGCTCGAGATCGCGCACGAAAACATGGCGCAGCCCGGAGGCGGCGCTCGCCACATGGTGGCTGATGATCGGCTTCTTCATTACTCGTTCACCTCGGTCACGTCCGGCGTCTGCCAGACCAGATGCTGCCCGCCGTCGAGCGCGATCATCTGGCCGGTGAGCGCCGGTTGCGACAATATGAATTTCGCGGCTGCCGAAATCTCCTCGGGCGACGTCCCGCGGCCCAGAAGCGTCAGCGCCGCCTGCTTGTCGAACTCCGCCTGGTCCATGCGCGCCGAGGGGAGCGCCGGGCCGGGCCCGATGGCGTTGACCCTGATGCGCGGGGCCAGCGCCTGGGCCAGCGTGCGGGTCGCCGTCCACAGGCCGGATTTGGAAGTCGTGTAGGAAAAGAACTTGGGGTTCAGCTTCCACACCCGCTGGTCAATGATCGAGATGATGTTACCCTCCGCGCCATCCGGCAATTGCCGCGCGAAGGCCTGCGACAGGAAGATCGGCGCCCGCAGATTGGTGTCGATGTGTTCGGCCCAGCTCCGCCTGGTGATGCTGCCCACCTCATCGGGCTCGAACAGCGAGGCGTTATTGATGAGGCAGGTGAGCCCGCCCAGCGCCGCGGAGGCCTCGGCGATCAGCCGGTCCGGCACGTCGTCATGGGAAAGCTCGCCGCGCACGATCGTCACGCGGCGGCCGAGCGCGCGGATGGCGGCCGCCACCTCCTCGGCTTCGGCCAGCGAGGCGTGGCAATGCACGGCCACGGTCCAGCCGTCGGCGGCGAGATCGAGCGCCAGCCGGCGGCCGATCCGCCGCGCCGAACCGGTGACGAGGACCGACCGGCCCATCACTTGGTCTTTGTCTTGGATGGCGGCATCAGGATCACGTAATGCTTGCGCACCGGCTTGACGGTCTCCCATGTGCCCTTGAAGCCCGCCGGAATGATGAAGGCATCGCCCTTCTTGAGCGTCCAGGACTTGCCTTCCTCATTGGTGAGAATGGCCTTGCCGGCCATGAAATGGCAGAATTCCCATTCCTTGTAGTCCAGCTTCACCTTGCCCGGCGGCGAATGCCAGACGCCGCAGAAGAGCCGGCCGTCCTCGCCGGTGAAATGGTTCCAGGTCTTGGTGCGGTACTTGCCCTTGACCAGCTTCGCCTTGTCGGGCTTGCCCTTCTCAACGGGCGGCGCCGATTTGCCCTTCGTCTTCATCACCAGAATGGCAGCCATGGCCTTCTCCTTCATGTCAGCCGTGTCAGCAGTGCTTCGCGGCTGGCAGCGAAATCGCCGGCCACCCACCAGTCTTCAAGCCGCGCGAGCGCGTCTCCGATCGCCGGGCCGGGCGCCATGCCGCGCGCCAGCAGATCACGCCCGGACACCGGAAAATCCGGCGCCCGCCAGCGCTCCGGCAGCGTGAGCAGATCCTGCCAGGCAGGATCATCCAGCGCCACATCCGATCGCGCCCAGCCGATGGAGACCAGATCCCGCCAGGTTTCCGGACCGGTCTGGTAGAGAATGACGCGCCGTTCCGCTGGCCGCAAGTCCGGCGAGGGCGGCGCCTGCGCGGCGATGGCCGCCAGCCGCTGGCCTTCATGATTGGAAAGCCGCCAGCGGCCCTTCATGGCGGCAGGCTGTTGCGCCAGCACGGCAAGCCGCAACAGGGGGTCGGGCGGCAGGCGTGCGAGCACCCGCCACTCATCCGTATACGGAAGAAGACGCTCGAGGATGCCCGCCTCCGCCATCAGCTGAAGGGTCGGAACCGCGCCCTTGGCCGCCATCAGCTTGAACATTTCCTGGCGGATGCGCTCCGCCGAAAGCCCATCGAGCCCGGCCTTCGCCGAAACACAGGCTGCAAGCCCCGAGACATCGGGCGCGGCGTGGCCATAGCGGGCGTGGAAGCGGAAGAAACGCAGGATGCGCAGGTAATCCTCGGCGATCCGCTGTTCCGGGCTGCCCACGAAGACCACACGGCGGGCCAGAATATCGGGGTAGCCCCCGACATGGTCATGAACCACGCCATCGGCGTCGCAATAGAGCGCGTTCATGGTGAAGTCGCGGCGCATGGCGTCGGCTTCCCAGTCATCGGTGAAGCGCACCGTGGCGCGGCGGCCATCGGTTTCCACGTCATGGCGGAGCGTAGTCACCTCATATGGGTGGTGATCGGCGACCACGGTTACCGTGCCATGGTCGATGCCGGTGGGGTGCACGGCAAGGCCCTTGGCGGCGCAGGCGGCCGTCACCTGTTCGGGCGAGAGCGTGGTGGCGAGGTCGATTTCGGTCACCTCCTCGCCCATCAGCGCGTTCCTCACCGCGCCGCCGGCCACCCGCGCCTCGCCGCCCGCCGCGGCGATGGCCGCCATCACGCGCTGCAAGGGTGGCTGCCGCAGCCATGGTGCCGACGCCAGCGACGGGAGGCTGCTCATGGCGTCTCGTAGAGCAGCGAATAGAGATTGCGGATCATGCCGGCCGTGGCGCCCCAGATGTAATGCCCGTCCCATGGCATGGCGTAATAGTGCCGGAGCTTGCCCTGCCAGTCGCGCGCGTGGCGTTCATGATGGGCCGGATTCATCAGGAAGGACAACGGCACCTCGAAGACGGCCGCGACTTCAGCCTCATGCGGCGTGACCGTGAAGCCGGGGCGCAGCAGCCCCACGACCGGCATCACCCGGAAATTGGTGCTGGTGAGATAGGTATCGAGAAATCCCAGCGGCTCCACGAAACCGGGCGCGATGCCGGTCTCCTCCTCGGTTTCGCGCAGTGCGGCCGCCACCGGGCCGTGATCGGTGTCGTCGATCCGGCCTCCGGGAAACGCCACCTGCCCGGCATGGCTTCTGAGATGCGGCTGGCGCTCGGTGAGCAGCACGCTCAGGCCGCCGGCCCGCGGCACCAGCGGCACCAGCACCGCCGCGGCGCGCGGCGTTTCATCCGCCGGAATCATGCGGGCCTCCGGGTTGAGGTCATCGTCGCTGCGGCGGTGAACGCTGGGCGGCGCTGGGTGAAGCCTGCTGGCCGCCAGCACACGGAACACCGCCTCGTCAAACCGCCCGCTCACGCCGGTAACCCGATCTCGGCGGCGCGCTGCATCGGAAAGAACACGCCGGAGGACCACACGCCGAACCAGCCGTCCTCCACCGTGCCGGCGGCGGCCAGATCGTAGAACAGGGCCCGGCTGCCGAGCGCCTCCAGCCCGGGCCGGACCAGCACATAGGGCTTGAGGCCGCCGGTGCCCTGCTCCTCGGCGAACCGCAAGGGGTGCGCGGCATCCACCGTCACCCCGTCATCGACATTGGTTTCGAAGCGAATCGCCTGATCGCGGCCGGCGCCGGACACGCTCATCCGCACTGCGGCAAATGGCGCGTCGTCGACCCTGATCCCGACCTTTTCCACAGGCGTGACGAGATAGAAACGCCCGTCGTCCTCGCGCCGCAGCACCGAGGCGAATAGCTGCACCAGCGGTTTCCGGCCGATCGGCGAATTCAGGTAGAACCACGTGCCGTCGGCGGCGATGCGCATGTCGATGTCGCCGCAGAACGGCGGATTCCACTTATGAACGGGCGGCCTGCCCCCTGCCTGGCGGGCCGCCGCAAGTCCTTTCAGGGGATTGCCCGCATCCTGGTGATCCGCTGTCATGCTTTGCTCATAACACAAGCCAAGGGACTGTGACTGCCGCCTCTTTTAGGCCATTCTCGTTGCGGAAAGTGGCAAAACATCAACAAACGCCGATCATCCCGGGGCCGGCCAGCGTAACAGCCGTGAGGATCATGCCAAGGATCAGCGAAGCCGACCGCCAGATCGTCGACG
>DAISVW010000257.1:0-4250 GCA_036826695.1 Aestuariivirga sp. | reverse complement strand
CTCCGCTGGGCCGAGGTTCAGGGCATGCATGCGCGGATCGTCGCGGATGAATTCGTGGCCGGCGGCGAGGCCGCGAAGAAGGATCCGCGCTTCATCGCCGCCTGCGCGAACCGCGGCATCACCGACATGGCCAGCGTTCTCGTCGCGGCCTGGGCAGCCGGCTATTTCGGTATCACGGAGGAGGAGGGCCAGCGCATCGCCTACGGCCATTGCTGGGTGCGAAATGCATCCGGCGACAACCCCTATGCGCGGCCTGTCGCCAACCTCCATCCGGTGATCGACCTCCGCCGCATGGAAGTGATCAGGGTCGATGATTTCGGGGTCGTGCCGCTGCCGCCCGACAGCACGGACATCATCCAGCCCGCCACCCGCACCGACCTGAAGCCCCTGGAGATCGCCCAGCCCGAAGGCCCGAGCTTCACCGTCACCGGCCACGGGGTGCGCTGGCAGAACTGGCGCATCCGTGTGGGATTTCATGTGCGCGACGGCTTGATCCTGCATGACATCGGCTATGAGGATCAGGGCCGCCTGCGCCCCATCATGCGCCGTGCGGCCATGGCGGAAATGGTCGTGCCTTACGGCGACCCCACCGGGGGCAACTATCGGCGCAACGCCTTCGACACCGGCGAATATGGCGTCGGCCAGTTTCTCGATTCCCTCACGCTGGGCTGCGATTGCCTCGGTTTCATCCACTATTTCGACGCCTGGGGCCATGACTGGCAAGGCAACCCGAAGCTGATCAAGAACGCCATCTGCATGCATGAAGAGGATTTCGGCACGCTGTGGAAGTTGACCAACTGGCTGACCGGCCAGGTGACGGTGAAGCGCTCACGCCGGCTGGTGATCTCTTCCGTCGCGACCATCGGCAACTATGTCTATGGCTTCTTCTGGTACTTCTATCAGGACGGCAACATCGGCGTGGAGGTGAAGGCCACCGGCATACCCTTCGCATCGGCGCTGCCGGCAGGCAAAGCTTCGGCCCATGGCGCGCTGATGGCGCCGGGCATCGAGGCGCATGTGCATCAGCATGTCTTCTGCTACCGCTTCGACATGGCGGTCGACGGGCGCGGCAACAGCGTCAAGGAGGTGAACTTTTCCGCCCCGCCCATCGGTGAGGCCAACCCGCATGGCAACGCCATCCGGATCGAGGAGACGCTGCTCGCTTCGGAACGCGCCGCCTGCCGCGACATCGATCTTGCCTCCCAGCGCTACTGGAAGGTGGTCAATCCCAATCTTGTCAACAGCCTCGGCGAACATCCCGGCTACAAGCTGGTGCCGGGTGTCAATGCGCTGCCGTTCCAGCATAAGGACTCGCATCTCGGGCGGCGGGCAGGCTTCATGTATCACCACTTCTGGGCCACGCCGTTTGCCGCTGACGAGCTTTATCCGGCGGGTACCTATCCCAACCAGCACAAGGGCGGCGACGGCCTTCCCGCCTGGACCGCCAGGGACCGTTCGCTGGTGAACCGGGATGTGGTGGTCTGGTATGTGATGAATTACCACCATCTGCCGCGCCCGGAGGACTGGCCGGTGCAGCCCTGCGTCTACGCCAATTTCCACTGGATGCCGGTTGGCTTCTTCACCGCCAACCCGGCGCTGGACGTGCCATCGCCCAAGCCGAAATCGAATTGCTGTTGATGCTTGCCGCTGGAACCTGGTGGAGCGAAGGGGGATCGAACCCCTGACCTCGGCATTGCGAACGCCGCGCTCTCCCAACTGAGCTACCGCCCCGGACCACAGGTGCGAGGCTTCTAGTCGCTGCCCGGGCCAGCGTCAAGCTTGCTTGCCGGGCCCGGCGCGACTACATGCCGTTTCGACAACAATCGAAAGGAAGGCTTCCATGATGATGTCGATGAACCCCTTGCTCTGGCTGATCCATACGGTCATCAACGTCTATTTCTGGATCATTCTGGCCAGCGTCGTCCTGAGCTGGCTGGTGGCGTTCAACATCGTGAACCGATCCAACCCCTTCGTGCGCCAGGTGGGCGCCGCGCTCGAGCGGCTCACCGAACCGCTGCTGAGGCCCATCCGCCGCTTCCTGCCCGATCTGGGCGGCATCGACATCTCGCCCATCATCCTGCTGATCGGCATGCAGTTCCTCGGCATGGTGGTGACCTGGCTGTTCGTGAGCCTCGGCTGGGCGTGACATCGCCGTTGCGCCCGTGGCGCGTCGGGCGGGCGAAAGAATTTTCAGGTCACTGGAAATCCAGGTTCGCCTGAGGCATGGATAGTCGAAATCGTGAACGCCGGGAAGGAAAGTTGAGCATGGCGAAAATCATCGACGGCAAGGCCTTCGCCGAGGGCCTGAGGGGGCGGATCGCCAAAGCCGTCGCCGCGCTGAAGTCAGATCACGGGCTCACACCGGGTCTCGCGGTGGTTCTGGTGGGCGAGGACCCCGCCTCCAAGGTCTATGTCGCGAACAAGGCCAAACAGACGGTCGAGGTTGGCATGAACTCGTGGGAACACAAGCTGCCCGCCGAGACCGCCGAGAAGGATCTGCTGGCGCTGGTCGACAAGCTCAACAAAGATCCTGCCGTTCATGGCATTCTGGTGCAGCTGCCGCTGCCGAAGCACATCGACAGCACCAAGGTGCTGAGCGCCATTTCGCCGGCCAAGGACGTCGACGGCTTCCATGTGGTGAATGTCGGCAAGCTTTCGACCGGTCAGGATTCGCTCGTTCCCTGTACGCCGGTGGGCTCCGTCATGCTGGCCAAGGATGCGCTGGGCAAGCTCGACGGGCTTGAGGCGGTGGTGATCGGCCGGTCCAACATCGTCGGCAAGCCGGTGGCGCAATTGCTGCTGGCCGAGAACTGCACGGTGACCCTCGCCCATTCGCGCACCAGGGACCTTCCCGCCGTAGTGCGCCGGGCCGATCTGGTGATCGCCGCGGTGGGCCGGCCCGAAATGGTCAAGGGCGACTGGATCAAGCCGGGCGCTACGGTGATCGACGTCGGCATCAACCGCATCGAGCGCGATGGCAAGGGCAAGCTGGTGGGCGACTGCGATTATGCTTCCTGCGAGAAGGTGGCGGGGGCCATCACGCCAGTTCCAGGCGGCGTCGGCCCGATGACCATCGCCTGCCTGCTTTACAACACGGTGAAGGCCGCCTGCGCCGCCAGGGGCATTGCGCAGCCAGACATGTAGGGCCTCAGCGCTTCGCCCGCTCCATGGCTTCGAGGATCATCTTTTCGGCTTCCGCGGCATCGCCCCAGCCGACGACTTTCACCCATTTGCCTGGCTCCAGATCCTTGTAGTGCTCGAAGAAGTGCTCGATCTGCTTCAGCGTGATATCCGGCAGATCGCGGTAATTGTGGACGTTCTCGTAGCGCCGCGTGAGCTTCGGCGTGGGCACCGCCACGATCTTCTCGTCATGTCCCGCCTCATCCTGCATCTTCAGCACGCCCACCGGGCGGACGGCCACGACGGCACCCGGAATGATGCCGCGCTGGTTGGCGATCAGCACGTCGATGGGGTCGCCGTCATCTGACAGCGTATGCGGAATGAAACCGTAGTTTCCGGGATAGCGCATCGAGGTGTAGAGAAATCGGTCGACGATGAGCGTGCCTGCCGCCTTGTCCAACTCGTATTTGATCGGCTCGCCGCCTACTGGCACCTCGACGATCACATTCACTTCCTTGGGCGGGTTCCTGCCAGTCGAAATGGCGTCGATGCGCATGGCGTTTCCTCGAGGCGATGATTGCGGAACTCCTTTTCTGCCATGGCGAAGCCACCGTGGCTATCAGCCATCTGGCTGATCGGGTCACGCCGTGATGGCGCGGCGCCGGTCGCGGGCGCGCAGCAGATACCAGACGATGATGACGCCCAAAGCCTTGCTCGCCACTTCCGTCATGAAGGCGGCGGGGGTGAGGTAGCCTGCCAGATACTGGAAGGCGAAGGTATCGAGTGGCACGGCGACGGCGCTGGAAATCAGGATGCGCTGTGAAAGCGGCCGCCGCAGCCAGGAATAGACCGCCCAGTCGGCGGTTTCCGACAGCATGAAAGCGGTGACCGAAGCGATGGCAATCGCCTGATCGACCATGAACCAGGTGAGCACGCCGGCCGCCGCCGTAGCGAGCAAGACGGAGTGGCCAAGGTCGCGCTGCGCGTAGTCGCGCAGCACGAACACGAAGCCAACGATGATATTGGCCAGATAGAGGTCGCCCAGCGGGGTCTGCCACGGGGCGAGCGCCATGAACATCCAGTTCACGGCGACGATCGCGGCGATGTAATGGGCAACCCACATGGGCTGG
>DAISVW010000256.1:0-4251 GCA_036826695.1 Aestuariivirga sp. | reverse complement strand
GCGGCCAGGGCGGTTCCGGCCAACGGGTTCGCGATCATCGAGAAGTCTGGCCCGGCGGCACGCGCCTTGCAGCCGCCGCGATGATCACGTTAATCTGATTTCACTTTTGGGCCAATCTCCGTCACTGGAGGGTCATCATGGAAAAGCCAAGACGGATGTCGATTCCAACCCGCCGCGGTTTCGTACAGTTGCTGGCCACCCTGCCATTTCTTGGCGCCGCAAGGGCCGGGCAAGACTGGGACGCTGTCGTTGCGGAAGCCCGCGGCCAGACCGTCTATTTCAACGCCTGGGCGGGCTCGCCGCAGATCAACGCCTATATCGCCTGGGCGGGCGAGGAACTGCAAGAGCGCTACGGCATCACGCTGCAACATGTGAAACTGGCCGACACGGCAGAGGCCGTGCGCCGGGTCCGCGACGAGGTGGCGGCGGAAAGCCCCGGCAGCGCCGATCTCATCTGGATCAACGGCGAGAATTTCCGGGTGATGAAAGAAGAGCGGCTGCTGTTCGGCCCCTTCGCCGAAGATCTGCCGAACTTCACGCTCGTCGACACTGTGGGCAAGCCCACCACGCTGGTCGATTTTGCCGAAGCCACCGATGGGCTGGAATCGCCCTGGGGCATGGCGCAGCTCACCTTCTTCGCCGATGGCGCGAAGCTTGCCGAACCGCCGCTGTCGATGCCTGAGCTTCTCGAGCTGGCGCGCAACACGCCCGGCCGCGTCAGCTATCCGGCGCCGCCGGATTTCCACGGCGTCACGTTCCTGAAACAGGCGCTGGTCGAGACCATGGCCAACCGCGCCCTGCTGGGCGCCGCCATCAGCAAGGCGGATTTCCTCGCGGCGGCAGAACCGCTGTTCGATTTTCTTGACCAGCTGCATCCTCATCTGTGGCGCGAGGGCAAGCAGTTTCCGCAGTCGCAGGCGCAGGTGACACAGATGGTGGCGGATGGGGAACTGCTCATCGGCCTCACCTTCAATCCCAACGAACCCGCCAATCTCGTGGCCAACGGAACCCTGCCTGCCTCCACCATCGCCTGGCAGAACCGGGGCGGCAGCATCGGCAACACCCATTTCGTGGCAATTCCCGCCAATGCCAGGGCCAAGGCGGCGGCCCAGGTCGCCGCCAATTTCCTGCTGTCGCCAGCGGCCCAGGCCCGCAAGGCGGATCTTGCCGTGTGGGGCGATCCGACGGTGCTCGACCTTACCAGGCTCGCGGCGGCCGACCGGGCATTGTTCAAGGGTGGTGAGGCGCCTGGCGCGGTGTCGTTTCCGGCGCCCGCCATTCCCGAGCCCCATGGCAGCTGGGTTCCGTTGATCGAGGCGGCATGGCTGGAACGCTACGGCGCCTGACCGCCGCTGGCGGGGCTCTGCCTGCCGCAGTGCTGTGGATCGCGCCTCTTCTGTTGTCGCTGGCGATGCTGGCGCCGGCGGCACTCGACGCCCGGGCCTGGCAGATGCTTTTCGGCCACCCGCAGCTGTGGCCGGGGCTGGTGCTGTCGCTGGTCACCGGCGGCATCGCCACGCTGCTGGCGCTGGGGATGGCCATGACGATTCTGGCGGGGCTTCCGGCGCAACGGGTGGTGCGTGGCCTGGCGGCGGCAGGCCTCGCCTTGCCGCATCTGGCCTTCGCGATCGGTCTGGGTTTTCTCATCATGCCCTCGGGCCTGATGGCGCGGCTGGTGGTGGGCGGCGATGCGCCGCCGTCCTTGATCACCGTGCAGGACCCGTGGGGGCTGTCGCTGACCGCTGCCCTGGCGTTGAAGGAACTGCCGTTCCTGCTCACCGCGGCCATCGCCGCGCTGGCGCGGGGCGATGCGGCAGGCCGGCTGGCGCAGCAATGCCGCGCCGCCGCCAGCCTCGGCCATGGCGCGGGTTCCGCCTGGCTGCGGATTGTGCTGCCGCAGTTGCTGCGGGAGCTGCGCTGGCCGCTGGTGATCGTCTTCGTCTATGGCGCGACGGTGGTGGACATGGCGCTGGTGCTGGGCCCCACCCAGCCGCCAACGCTTGGCGTCACAATCTGGCACGCGCTGAATGATGCAGACGCCGCAACCAACCGCATGGGCCTCGCCATGACTCTGCTGCTGACGATGGCACTGGCGGCAGTTCTTGCGCTGGCCGCCGCACTGCTTGGATTGACGCGGGCCTGGCGGCGGGCGTTTCTCGCTGCTGGACCGTCGCTCCTCGCCGCGCCGCGCCGCGCCGCGCTGCTGCTATTGGTGACGGCAAGCGTGACGATGGGAGGAACGATCCTGATCCTTGGCTTGCTTTCCCTCTCGCGACGCTGGCCCTATCCGGCGATCATGCCGCCCGCCATCGACCTTGCCGCATGGTCGACGCTCGCCGCCTCACCAGCACCGTTGTGGCTGAGCCTCGGCCTGTCGCTCGCCGTGGCGGCCGCAGCGCTGGTGCTGGCGCTCGTCTGGTTCGAAACCCAGCCACTGCCGCGTGACCGCTGGCTCATCGGCCTTGCGCTCACGTCGCTGGCGCTGCCGCAGCTTGCGATCGCCGGCGGGCAATACCGGCTGTTCCTCGCGACGGGCGTCACCGGCACGCTCCCCGGCCTGTTTCTCGCGCATCTGGCGCCGGCCTTCGCCTATGTGGTGATCGTCTTGCAGGGTCCCTACCGGGCTTTCGACGAGCGCTATGTGAAAGTGGCTCACAGCCTGTCGGTCTCCGCTCCCGCCGCCTGGGCGCTGGTGAAGCTGCCGCTGCTCAAGGCGCCGCTGCTGACCACCGCCGCCATCGCCTTCGCCGTGTCGATCATGCAATTCGTTCCGGCACAGCTCGTCGCGGCGGGCCGCTACAGCACCATGCCGATGGAGGCCGTCACGCTGGCGGCCGGCGGCAACAGGCCCCTGACCGCCGCCTTTGCCCTGGCGCTTGCCATGCCGCCGCTGATCGCCTTTCTCGGCGCAGCCCTGCTGGGGAGGCCGCGATGGCGCTGAGGCTTGAACAGGTGACAATCAGCCTGCCGGCGCGGGTACTGATCAAACCATTCTCGCTCGGCATCGGCACGGCCGAGATCATCACGCTGATGGGGCCGAGCGGATCTGGCAAATCGACACTTCTGTCTTTCATCGCCGGCGATCTCGAGGCGCCGTTCACCGCCTCTGGCGCGGTGAGCCTGGATGAGCGGAACCTCTCCGGCCTGCCGCCAGCGGCACGGAAGATCGGCCGCCTGTTCCAGGACGACCTGCTGTTTCCGCACCTGACGGTGGCGGAGCACCTGCTGTTCGGCATGCCGCGCGGCGACAGGCACCTTCGCCGGACCACCATGGAAGCGGCCCTCGAGGAAGCCGGACTTCCGGGCTTTGCCGACCGGCCGCCGCATACGTTGTCGGGCGGCCAGCGGGCACGGGTGGCGCTGCTGCGCGCGCTGCTGGCGAAACCTCGCGCCATGCTGCTCGACGAGCCCTTCAACAAGCTCGACGCGGACTTGCGCGCCGCGATGCGGAGCTTCGTGTTCCGGCATATCGCCGATCAGCGCATTCCCTGCCTTCTGGTGACGCATGACGCCGCGGATGCGCCAGCCGGCGGCCGGCTGCTCTTGCTCAGGGATGGCGAGATCCGCGATGCTTGACCGCCTCGCCCTGCGCGTGACCAAGCCCGCCGTGGAGGCCACCGCCGCTGGGCTCGCCAGGTTCGGCGTGACGGCAAACCAGGTCACGCGCACGGGCTGCGGCGGCGGCAGCGCGGCGGCGGCGCTGATTGCCCTGGGCTTCACCGTCACCGCCATATTGCCGCTGCTCATCAACCGGGCGCTGGACGGCATCGATGGCGGCCTTGCCCGCCTGACCCGGCCCACCGCGCGTGGCGCCTTTCTCGATATTGCGCTCGATTTTCTCTTCTACGCGGCCATTCCGCTGGCCTTCGCGCTGCTTGATCCCGCCGCCAATGCGCTGGCCGCGGCAGTGCTGCTCGCTGCCTTCCTCGCCACCGGCACCAGCTTTCTCGCCTTCGCGGTGATGGCCGAGAAACGGGGCCTGACGAGCACGGCCTATCCTTCGAAGTCCTTCTACTATCTGGGCGGGCTCACAGAAGGCACCGAGACGATCGGCGGCTTTCTCGTGATGTGCGCATGGCCTCAGCACTTCGCGGCCATCGCCTATGTCTATGCCGGCCTCTGCGCGGTGACCACCGCGACGCGGCTCATCGCCGGCTGGCGGCAATTACCCAAAAAAATATCTGGCGCCGCGCACAAAAACCCAAGCACCGGCCCGCAAAAAGATACATATGCGTGTCGCCCAACGTCGCC
>DAISVW010000255.1:0-4276 GCA_036826695.1 Aestuariivirga sp. | reverse complement strand
GCTGCGCACCGCCTCGCTCGAGGATACAGGGCCGCCCTGGCTCCAGGGCACCGGCAAGGGCTGGGTGACGGCGGAGTACGGCATGCTGCCGCGCGCCACCCATGAGCGCACCAGGCGCGAGGCGGCGGCAGGCAAGCAATCGGGCCGCACCCAGGAAATCCAGCGCCTCGTCGGCCGCAGCCTGCGCGCCGTCGTCGATCTCGAGGCGATGGGCGAACGCCAGATCACCCTCGACTGCGACGTGCTGCAGGCCGATGGCGGAACCCGCACCGCGGCGATCACCGGCTGCTGGGTGGCGCTGTTTGATTGCCTCAAATGGATGGACGGGCGGGCGATGTTCAAGCGCTGGCCGCTGAAGGACCATGTCGCCGCGGTGTCCTGCGGCATTCATGGCGGCGTTCCCGTGCTCGACCTCGATTACGCCGAGGATTCGGGCGCCGGAACCGACGCAAACTTCGTGATGACCGGCGACGGCGGCATTGTGGAAATCCAGGGCACCGCCGAGGGCGCGCCGTTCTCGGAGGCGAGCTTCCTCGAACTGCTGGCCCTGGCCCGCCGGGGCATTGGCGAATTGGTGGCCGGCCAGAAGGCGGCAATCGCCTGATGCGCCGGCTCACCGGCTCCAAGATCGTCATTGCCACCCACAACAAGGGCAAGCTCGAGGAATTCGCCGCGCTCCTCAGGCCTTATGGCGTGGAGGCGGTCTCGGCCGGCGATCTGGGCTTGCCTGAACCGGCGGAGACCGAAACCAGCTTTGCCGGCAATGCCCGCATCAAGGCGCGGGCCGCCATGCGGGCGAGCGGGTTGATTGCCGTGTCCGATGATTCCGGCCTGTGCGTCGACGCGCTGGACGGCCAGCCCGGCGTTCACACCGCCGACTGGGCGGGGCCGGACCGCGACTGGAACATGGCGATGCGCCTCGTCGAGGAGAAGCTGCAGGCGAAAGGCGCGACCACGCCTGATCAGCGCCGGGCGCAATTCGTCTGCACGCTCTGCGTCGCCTGGCCGGATGGCGAAGAGCGCATCTATGAAGGCCGAATCCCGGGCACGCTCGCCTGGCCGCCGCGCGGGAAGCTCGGCCATGGCTATGACCCGGTGTTCGTGCCGGACGGCGAAACGCGCTGCTTCGCTGAACTGGCGCCGGAAGAGAAGAACCGCATCTCGCACCGCGCCAAAGCTCTGGACAAGCTGGTCCGTGACCTCTTCTGATCCCTTCGGCATCTATGTGCACTGGCCGTTCTGCAAGGCCAAATGCCCCTATTGTGATTTCAACAGCCATGTGCGTCACGCGCCCGTCGATGCGCTGTCCTTCGCGCGCGCGCTGGCCACGGAACTCGCCTGGTTTGCCGCACAGACGCCGGGCCGCACGGTAACCTCGATCTTCTTTGGCGGCGGCACGCCCTCGCTGATGCCGCCCGCCGCGGTGGGCCATGTGCTCGATGCCATCGCCGCGCAGTGGCCGGTCTCGCCCGCTGTCGAAACCACGCTCGAAGCCAATCCGACCTCGATCGAGGCGGACAATTTCCGTGGTTACCGCACGGCGGGAATCAACCGCGTGTCGGTCGGCGTGCAGGCGCTTGACGATGATGACCTGAAGGCGCTGGGCCGCCAGCACTCGGCTGCGGAAGCGCTCGATGCCTTCCGGCTCGCCGCCACAATCTTTCCGCGTGTATCCTTCGACATGATCTATGCCAGGCCCGGACAGACGCCGGAGGCCTGGCAGGCCGAGCTGTCACGGGCGCTCGCCGAGCAGCAGGGCCACATGTCGCTCTACCAGCTGACGATCGAGCCCGGCACCGCCTATTTCGATCTCCATGCCGGCGGCAAGCTGATGATGCCCGGCGATGGTCTCGCCGCCGATCTCTTCGACCTCACCCAGGAGCTGACCGCCAGGGCAGGGCTTGTGGCTTACGAGGTGTCGAACCACGCCGCGCCGGGGCATGAATCCCGCCACAATCTGCTCTACTGGCGCTATGGTGACTATGCCGGCGTGGGGCCCGGCGCGCACAGCCGGATCAGCGCCGGCGAAAACCGCCATGCGCTGATCGCCGAAAAACATCCCGAGACTTGGCGCGGCCTCGTTGAAAAGCAGGGCCATGGCATCATCAGCGACAGCGTCGTGACGCGCGAGGATCAGGCGAGCGAATATCTGCTGATGGGCCTGCGCATCGCCGAGGGCATCGACACCGGCCATTATGCGGCCCTGGCCGGGCGGGCCATCGCGCCCGCGAAACTGAAGCATCTCGAGGACCTCGGCTTCATCGCCACCGAGGGGCCGCGCCTCAAGGCCACGCCGGAGGGCCGCAAGCTGCTCAATGCGGTGATTGCCGAACTGGCCACCTGACTTCTATGCTCCGCTGATGAGCGAGCGACACCCAGCCTATCTGATCGGCGGCCAGCGCTTCGACGCGGCGAGCCTCGCGCCGGGTCTCTACATCGTGGCAACACCGATCGGCAATATGGGCGACATCACGCTGCGCGCGCTCGCAACACTTGCCGCCGCCGATCTCGTGCTGTGCGAAGATACGCGCACCAGCGGCAAGCTGATGGAGCGCTACGGTATCCGCGCGAAGCTGGTGCCCTATCACGAGCATAATGCCCGCAAGGTGCGGCCGGGGATTCTCGACCATCTGGCGGAGGGCGCGGCCATCGCGCTCATCAGCGATGCCGGCCTGCCGCTGGTGTCCGACCCCGGCTACCGGCTGGTGAGGGAGGCGGCGGAGCGCGGCATCGCGGTCACCACCTGCCCGGGCCCATCGGCCGTGCTGGCCGGGCTTGCCCTGTCTGGCCTTCCCACCGACCGTTTCCTGTTCGCGGGCTTCGTGCCGCAGAAACAGGGCGAGCGCCGCAGGCTGTTCCTGGAGTTCGCCACGCTCAAAGCCACGCTGGTGTTCTTCGAAAGCCCGCATCGCATTGTCGAGACGCTCGGCGATATTGATGCGGTGCTGCCTGGCCGCGGCGTGGCGGTGACGCGCGAACTGACCAAGCTTCATGAAGAAGTGCTGCGCGGGTCCGCTCTGGAGATCGCCGCCCAGCTTGCCGCGCGGCCCGCCGTGAAGGGCGAGATCACCCTGCTGGTGGGGCCGCCGGAACAGCCGGAAGCGGTTTCCGGGGAAGAACTTGAAGAGGCCATCACCGCGGCACTTGCCGCCATGCCGGCCGGCAAGGCGGCTTCCGAACTGGCGCGCCGCTTCCAGCTCAACCGCGCCGACATTTATCAGCGCATTCTGGCGCGCAAAGGCGGCGATGGCCAATGACCGGCGCAAATCCGAGGAAGCGGGCCGCACGGCGGAGCTCATCGCCCTGTGGTACTTGCGCCTCAAGGGCTGGCGGCTGATCGCCCACCGCTACAAATCGCCGGTGGGCGAGGTCGATCTGGTGATGCGGCGCGGCAAGGTCACCGCCTTCATCGAGGTGAAAGCGCGCGAAAGCCTCGACGGCGCGGTCGAAGCCGTCTCGCCCCGCCAGGCGCGGCGCATCGCGGCGGCGGCGCGGCATTTCCTGGCGGCGAAAGATCAGGTGGAACAGGCCTGCCGTTTTGACATCGTCGCGGTGAGCCCCTACCACTTGCCGCGGCACATCGAGAATGCCTTCGAGGGAGACCAATGACATGGCGCTGAGCGTGGCGGTGCAGATGGATCCTATCCAGTCCATCACGAGCGCGGGCGATTCGACCTTCGCCCTGATGCTGGAGGCGCAGCGGCGCGGGCACAGCCTGTTCTACTATCAGACGAAAACGCTGGCGCTGGACGGCAGCCGGCTGTTCGCCACCGGTCATGACATCAGCGTCAGGGACGTGAAGGGCGATCATTTTTCCTTGAGCGAAGAACGCCGCGCCGATCTGGGGCGATGCGACGTGGTGCTGATGCGCCAGGACCCACCCTTCGACATGGGCTACATCACCGCCACTCACATGCTGGAAGCCATCCACCCCAAGACGCTGGTGGTGAACGATCCCGGCCAGGTGCGCAACGCGCCGGAGAAACTGTTCGTGCTCAACTACCGGCAATTCATGCCGGAAACGCTGATCAGCCGCGATCCTGTGGAAATCGCCGCCTTCCGCCGCGCCCATGGCGACATCATCCTGCAGCCGCTCTATGGCAACGGCGGCGCCGGTGTGTTCCGGCTGGGCGAGAGCGACCAGAATTTCTCGGCCCTTCTCGAACTCTTCACCCAGACCTTCCGCGAGCCGTTCATCGCCCAGCGCTACCTGCACGCCGTGCGCAAGGGCGACAAGCGCATCATCCTGGTCGATGGCAGGCCGGCCGGCGCCATC